>JBOHTE010000339.1:0-10340 GCA_050733555.1 Gemmatimonadaceae bacterium
GCCAAGCTGTTCTGCTCCGAGATGGCGATGCGGGCCACGATCAAGGCGGTACAGATTCACGGAGGCTATGGCTACACGCGCGACTACCCCGTGGAGCGGATGATGCGCGACGCCAAGGTATGCGAAATCGGCGAAGGGACGTCGGAGATCCAGCGCATTGTCATTGCCCGGCATCTGCTCAGGACACTCTCCGACTGAGAGCGCGGAGCGGCGCATCAACGTGCCACACGTGACCTCGTGCATCGCCCGGCCGTCCGGCGTTGCGGAGAGCAGCAACGGGCCCGTATACTGTAGCCACATGGTGACTCACATCGTCACCCGGAATGACCAGAATTGATTCCTTGCGCGCGGCTGGCCCGGCGACCCGGGCGGTTCGTGCGTGTACGAAAGTCGGAGCGGGGTGGCGGCGTCTGTGACCGCCACGATTCGCTCCGCGCGCCCAACAGTGTGAACCGATGATCAATCGCATGACCCTTCGTATGTTCCTCGAGCCGGCGCTGCCGGCGCTCCTCACAGTGATGAGCGCCTGGTTCCTTGCCGCGCTCGAGGCGGGGGTGCCATGGACGATCGTGCGCCATGCGGCCGCGGGGCCGCGCGCGCCGGGAGCAAACCGCTCCGTCATCGGACTCGCGCTGGGCCTGCGCGCCTGTTCACTTTCCACCGAGAGCCGTTGCCGAATGTCGGGTGCAGGGTCGCCGCCCGGCCAACACGGCACGACCCTGCATGAAACGAGATATCTACATCAACGCGAGTTCGCGAGAAACTCGCGTGGCCATCCTGGAGGATGACCAACTCGTCGAGCTGATGATCGACCGTCCCGACAACCGCCGTATGGTCGGGGACATCTATCTGGGAAAAGTGGAAGCCGTGCTTCCCGGCATCCAGGCCGCCTTCGTCGACATTGGCACGGAGAAGAGCGCCTTTCTTCACGCGAGCGATCTGGTCTTCCCGGGCGACGAAGAGGACGACGACGAGGAGGAGGACGACGACACCGAGCCGGAGGAGGAAGAGAGCGCCGGCGGAGCCCACAATCGCCGTCCCAAGGCGCCACCCATCCAGGATCTGCTCAAGCGCGGCCAGGACATCCTGGTCCAGGTGTCCAAGGAACCCATTTCCACCAAGGGCCCGCGCGTCACCGCGCAGGTGTCGCTCGCCGGCCGGTTTCTGGTCTACATGCCGTCCGCATCGCGAGTGGGCGTCAGCCGCAAGATCGGCGAGCGCGTCGAGCGCCAGCGGCTGCGCGAGATGGTCCGGGCGGTGCTGCCCGCGGACTCGGGCGGCGTCATCGTGCGCACCGTGGGCGAGGATGCCACGCAGGAGACGTTCCAGCGCGAGCTGAGTACGCTCACGGGCCAGTGGAAGCGCATCAAGCGCAAGACGCACTTCGTGCGCGCACCGGCGCTGCTGCACCGCGAGACGAGTCTCACGCGAGGCCTCACGCGCGACCTGTTCAGCACCAAGGTGGACTCGCTGGTCGTGGACGCGCGACAGATCTACAACGAGATCACCGAGTATCTGAAGGGCATCGCGCCCGAGCTCATCGAGCGGGTCAAGATGTACGAGGAGCCGGTGTCGCTGTTCGACAAGCTCGAGATCGAGGGCGAGATCCGTGACCTCTTCAAGCGCCGCTGCGATCTGCCCTCCGGCGGCTACCTCATCATCGAACAGACCGAAGCGCTGGTATCGGTGGACGTGAACTCCGGCCGCTACACGGGGAAGAAGGATCCGGAGAAGACCATCCTCAAGACCAATCTCGAGGCGGCAAATGAGGTCGCCCGCCAGCTCCGGCTGCGCGACATCGGCGGGATCATCGTGTGTGACTTCATTGACATGGAGACGCGCTCGAATCGCGACCGCGTGCTGCAGGAACTGCGGACGTACCTGGCGCACGACCGCGCGCGCACGAAGGCGTTCGCGGTGAGCGAACTGGGACTGGTGGAGATGACGCGCCAGCGGGTGCGCGCCGGCCACTATCACAACCTGACGGACCCGTGTCCCACGTGCGGCGGCACCGGACGCGTCTTCACGCCCGAGAGCACCATGCGTCGGCTGGAGCGGTCGGTGAAGCGTGCCGCGGTCGAAGGGCGAAAGGACAACCTGATCCTCAAGGTCCACCCCGATGTCGCCATGTACGTACTGGAGGTGGAGCGCGATTTCACGAAGAAGCTGGAGAAGGGCCTCGGCTTTTCGGTGGAACTGCGCGACGATCCGCTGCTCAAGCCGGATGAGTTCAAGCTGGTGGTGAAGGGCGCGGAGCGGGACGTGACACAGCGCTACGCAGTGGCCTGACGCGCCCCTCTTGACCCATTTTGCCGACTGAAGTAAGTTATTCAGTCTGTACCAGTTACCTTATCAAACGACTTTCCTCGCCATGTACGCAGTCATTCGCACCGGTGGGCGGCAGTTCCGCGTCGAACCGGGAAAAACGCTTCGGGTTCCAACCATCGTCGGCGACGTCGGCGCGCGGATTACCTTCAGCGAAGTGCTCCTCGGCTCCGACGGCACCACCGTGCACACGGGTGCACCGCTGGTCAACGGCGCCTCCGTGACGGCCGACATCGTGCGCCATGGCAAGGGCGAGAAGATCGTCGTCTTCAAGATGAAGCGGCGGAAAAATTACGCGCGCAAGCAGGGACATCGGCAGCCGTTCACTGAAGTGCGCATTCACGATATCTCTCTGGGCTGAGGCAGCGGCATCATGGCTCACAAGAAAGGCGTCGGATCCACGCGCAATGGCCGCGACAGCAATCCGCAGTATCGCGGCGTCAAGAAGTTCGGCGGGGAGCGCGTGCGCGCCGGAAACATCATCGTGCGCCAGTGCGGCACGAAGGTGCATCCCGGACGCAACGTCGGGCTCGGCTCCGACTACACCATTTATGCGCTCATTGATGGCGTCGTGAAGTTCGAGCACAAGAGCAACACACGGTACAAGGTGAGCGTCTATCCCGAAGTCGCCGTGGGGTCGGGCTCGGCCGCGTAGCGCCTCCACCCGTATTCACCACCTGACGCCTCCGCTCCTGCGGGGGCGTTTTGCGTTGTGGAAACATTCCCCGTGCAGTGGCGTATGGTGTGATGACGGAGGCGGCGGACATGAATCGTACCCGCTCCGGATCTCATCCAGCACGATCACCGTTGACGCACGGAAGGTGCCGACCATGCCACTCTGGGACAAGGTCAAACAGGAGCTGGATCGCGCCGGACAGGCCGCGCAGGGCGCCCTCGACGAAGGGAAAACGCGCCTCGATGCCATGCGCGCGCGGCAACTCGCCAACAAGGCCGCGCAGGCGCTGGGATATGCGGTCTACCGTGCGCGACAGACGGGCGGAGACATTGACGCCGATACCTACGCACGGCTGAGCAGCACGCTTGCCGGCCACGAGGCTGAGGCGGCCGGCCTCGAGCAACGCCTGGACACCTTTACGGAAGGGCGTCGCTCGAAGGCGTCGGATGGCGACTCGACGGACTTCACCGCGACGCCCGACGCACCGCCGCCCCCGGACTCGCCGGAACCGCCCCCAGCGGCCTGACGCGTTTCGCGCGCCACATCGCGCCACATCGCGCCACATCGCGCCAGCATTCCGCACGGGCCGGCCACTCGCCGGCCCGTCGTGTTGACAGGCTCTGCATTTCTCCGCAACGTTCGCCTCAGCTGAGCTCGCCGAGTCGCGCCCGTTCGCTCCAGTCAACCGATTTCCTGTCCGACTCACGCGGAGGGTCTCATGGCAGGGATGCGCTCGCCCGCCCAGATCGTGTTCGATCCAGCGGGAGATCCGCTCGCCGTACGCGTCTGGTGCGGTCATGCACAGGTCGGCACGTACGACCTGCGGCTCTATCACTCCACGCGCGGCGAGCCGGTGGCCGGATGGCGCTTCCATGGCCCACTGCGCTCACCCGGGCAGGACACGTTTCTCCTGCCCGAGCCCGCAGGGGACAATCTCAAGCGCGTGGTCCGCTGCCGCTTTCGCATTGGCGTCCTCCCGCCGGACCAGGTGTACACGACGTACGTCACGGTGCTGCAGGGCACGCGCATCATTGGCGATCTCGTGCAACGCGGCGAAGCGACTGATTCCACGGTGTCCGTCGTCATGCTTGCCAAGTTCGTGCTGCCGCGAGCGGTGACATCGTCCGCGTCGCTTCCGACCGATGGCGACGAGGACGAGCCATGAACGGATCGTTGGCGTGTCTCGTTGCCGCGCTGATCGCGGCGCCATGGTTGGCGCGGCCGGCGACCGCTCAGCAGGCGTTCGCCCTCGTCTCCGCCGACACCGTCCGGAAGTACTTTGCGATTCCCGAGGCACCCGCGTTCTCGCTGCTCGACGCCGAGCCCAGTCGCATCCTGCGTCCGGGTACGGCCCGCGACATCGCCATTGGCATCGTGGGTGCACTCGACGGTTCCATTGACGTCCCCAACTCCTTCGCCGTGGAGTTCGCGCCGCTTCCCCTCATCGCGGGCGATCGGCTCACCCTCGACACGTACCAGGCGCATCCGGTGCGGTATCGCACACGCCTGTCATTCGCCACGCAGCGGACGAAGGTGCGCGCTCGCTCCCAGATTGCGCTCGGCGTGCGGACCAGCCTGCTCGACGAGAGCGATCCGCGCACGAGCCGCATCCTGCTCGACCGGCTGCGCGCGCTGCTGGAGCGCCACGCGCGCAACGATGACTCTCTGGAGGCGCGCATTGAGGCCGCCGGCATCAATCTGCTCGCCGTGGACCGCGGCTCGCTCGCGCCTGCGCAGCGACGAATCGTGGATTCGCTGCGCGCGCTGCACGACGCGGTGGAACACTCGCTCAACACATCGTTCGCGAATCGGATCAAGGAGTGGGACGAGGACTCCGTCTGGAATCGGCGCATGCTCGACCTCGCGGTCGCGGCGCGCTGGTCCACGCGGGACTCCACGGCGCGTGGGCTGCGCAGCGACGCCTGGGCCGCCTGGTTGACGTATGGCACCGGCTACCACCGCTGGCTCCAGTGGCTCGTCGGCACACGCGTGGCACTCGAGCGTGATTCGCTCACCTCGCACCACATCGCGAGCAGCGCCGTCACGACGCGCCTGTACCTGGGCGCAAATCGCTACAAGGTGTTCGGGGAAGTGCAGGGCGAAGCGCGCCAGGCACACGCGCCAGTCTGGCTGCTCGGCACCGGAAGCGAGCTGGCGCTCGACCGCTCCATCTGGCTCGTCGTGTACGCCGGCTGGCGGCGTGACGGGTCCGACGCGGGCCAACTGCTCACACGACTCGGCCTCGCGCTGGGCAACTGAGCCCGGCATTGCACTGTGGGATCGAGGCGGGGAACAGAGGGTGGGAGATGCGAGATGGGGGACGGGGAATGGGCCGATATCGCCAGCCCATTCCTCCAGCCTTCGTGTCCCGACGCATCCTCGCTACGGCTTCTGGTACGCCGGCGGCAGCGTCTTGTACCGATCCGTGAGCTGATCCTGCCTCGAGTGATCCTGATAGCGCTTGCCACGCACGAACACGATCTCAGCGTGGGACGTGAACTCGAACGGATCGCCGTCCCAGATGACCACGTTGGCTTCGCTTCCCGTACGGAGCGAGCCCACACGATCCGCCACGCCGAAGATCAGCGCCGGTCCCAGCGTCACCGCGCGCAAGGCGTCATCCCGACTCATGCCATAGCCGACCGCATTCCCTGCTTCGAAGCGGATGTTGCGCACGTTGAACAGTTCTTCATCGCCCCCACCGGCGTTGCCAATGAGCGCGACTTCGACGCCCGCCTTCCTCAACAGCGCCACGTTGTCCTGTCGTGAACCCAGGGCCGTAAACGCATACGGGATGTTCATCATGGCACCCGCCAGCACCGGGACCTGCGCGGCTGCCAGCTCGCGCGCCACCATCCACGCTTCCGCTCCCCCCGCGATCATCACCTTCAGCCCATACTCCTTGCCGAGCGCGATCACCGCGAGAATGTCACTGGACTTGTCAGCCGCCACGAGCAGCGGCACGCGACCTTGCACGACGGGTATCATGGCGTCGAGATCAGCGCGGCCGGCGGACAGGGTTCGCGTCTGCCCGCGATCGAACTCGGCCCGGTGACTCGCATAGTACCGCGTGTCCTCGATGAACGTGCGAAGCCGGGCCATCAACTGCCCGCGGTTGCCCACGTCCGCGTCATCGTCGCTGCCAACCTGCGCCACCATGACGGCTGGTGCGCGGACGAGCATGTCCGTCGCCGTACCATCGACGAGATCGAGGAATGCCGCCTGCCCGGCGATCAGGCCGCCGGCGGGCAGCGAGACCACACTCGTCACGCCGCCCTCGCGCGCCGGGGGAATCATCACCGACCGCGGGTTGAGCCCATCCCACGAGCGTGCGGCGGCCGCAATGCCGTCCGGCGTCCTGGGGTTCGTCTCGCGGGTGCCCGCACCGAAGCCCACCTCCACAAGACCGAGCTGCGTGCCGGCATTCACGAAGCCCGGCGTGACAATCTTGCCGGTGGCATCGATGCGCTCCGCGCCAGCCGGCACGGCCACGTTCGCGCCCACCGCGGCAATCTTGCCATCCCGCATGAGCACAGTGCCGCGCTCGATCACAGGCCCGCTCACCGGATACACCGTGCCGCCGGTGATCGCAATGGTCTGCGCGGGCAGACCCGCTGCGCACGCGAGTGTCGCGAGCGCGGCGACAACCTGAATTCGTGTGGTGCTCACTGGTTGCCTCCCGTCGTATCGGCGGGCACGAAGCCCAGTTCGAAATCCGTGCGCCAGTGCTCAGCGGGATCGCTCCGGTCGTAGAGCAGCGCACCATCGATCCACACCTTTTCCGTATGCGTGTACACGCTGAATGGATCACCCGACCAGAGCACGATGTCGGCATCCTTGCCGGGTTCCAGCGAACCAATCTTCGTGTCCAGATCGAGCGCCCAGGCCGGATTGATCGTCATCCACTTCACCGCGTCCTCCTCGCTGACCGGAACGCCCGCGTCGTGCCCCGCGGCCATCGCCTTGGCGACCTCCTGATTCAAGCGCTGGGAACCAGACGGATCGTCAGAGTGGATCATGGCGCGCACGCCGGCGTGCGACAGCAGCGCGAGGTTGGCACGCACCGCATCGAGCGCTTCCATCTTGAACCCGCCCCAATCCGCCCACACCGCCGCGGCAATGCCTTCCTTCGCGAGCAGGTCGGCGATCTTGTACGCCTCCACGCCATGGTGGAACGCCTTCACCTTGAAGCCGAACTCGTGCGCGACGTCAATCATGTTGGCCATCTCGTCAGCGCGGTAGCAGTGGTTGTGCACCAGGATGTTGCCGCGCAGCACTTCGGCCAGCGTCTCCAGCCCGAGATCGCGCGCAGGCGGGTCGCCCTTGTGATCAGCGTTCCACTTGTCCCACTTGCGGCGATAGTCCTCCGCCTTGATCCATTGCGCGCGGTAGCCCGCCACGTTTCCCATCCGGGTGGACGGTCCACCCTTGCTGCCGTAGACGCGCTTGGGATTCTCGCCGCACGCCATCTTGAGACCGTACTTGGCGCCCGGGAATTTCATCCCCTGCACGGTGCGCGCAGGCACGACCTTGAGCACGACGCTTCTGCCACCGAACAGATTCGCGGAGCCGGGCAGGATTTGCTCGGTCGTGACGCCACCGGCGAGGTCGCGCGGGAACTGCGGATCCTGCGGCCACACCGAATGCTCCGCCCATACGTTCGGCGTCGCCGGATTCGTTGCTTCGTTCCCGTCACTGTTCGCGGCGGTTTCTGGCGCCGGGTACACGCCGCGATGCGAGTGCACGTCCACGATGCCTGGGGTGATGAACTTGCCGGTCGCGTCGATCACCACGGGGTGAAGTTCCGCGGCGGCTTTCGCGATGTCCGGGGCGTTGGCACTATCCGCGACGGCGACGATCTTGCCTCCGTTCAACAGTAGCGCGCCGCCCCGCAGTCGTGGCCCCGCGGCGGTGAAGATCGTCGCGCCGATGATCAGCGTGGCGCCCGACGGGAACGGCGTGTACGTGCTGGGAAACGGATCGGCGTTCGGCAGCGACAGCGCACCCGGACCGGGTTTGCCTGTCGCCATTGTATCAGCGGGCGCCGTTGACTGCGCGGCCGGAACCGCCGGAACCGGTGCCTGGGGGCTCCGTGCCGACGCGCAGCCGGCCAGGAGCATGGACACCACGAATGCAGCAGGGCGCATGGGGACGTTCATCCTCCGGAGCAGGGGACCAGCAGCAATGAGCAGGTTGCCGCAGCGCGGCCGATGAAGCAGACGTCTCGCTATGGGTGTCGCACTCCGTTCGCACGCCGATGGTCACCGGGTCGGCAGCAGTCGCTCCGGATTAGTTTCCAGCGCGGCGCGTTTGAAGGCAGCGGAGAGCGGCAGCGCCAGGAACTGCTCGACGTTCTTGCGCATGCTGGACACGCCAGGGCTGGGCCAATCCGTTCCCCAGAGCACTTGCTGCTCCAGCTCGGCAATGCGCGGAAAGTAATCGAGCAGGCTGCGCGGCGGGATGCCCGAGAGATCGAGCCACACATGCCGGTGCCGCCGCAGGATGAAGAATGCCTCCTGCATGTACAGCGGCCGCCCGCCGTGGGCCATGATCAGCCGCAGATCGGGGAAATCAATGGCGACGTCGTCCAGCTCCATCGGATTCCCGTACTTGCTGCGCGCGCCTGGAAAGACGCTCGTGCCGGTGTGCACCAGCACCGGCAGACCATGCTGTTCGCAGGTGATGTAGATGCGGGCCAGCGCATCCAGTCCCCGCGTGTAGTCGTTAGCCGCGAACGCCTGATGCGGTGGATGCAGCTTGAGCACCCGCACCCCAAGTTCCAGCAGATGATGCACGGCGCCCACCGGGTCCGGCGCGGTGACGGGATCCACGCCGCCATAGGGCAGCAGGCGGGCGGGATCGGCTGCGGCGTAGCGCGCCGCAAACTCGTTCGTCTCGTCGGTGAACCCCATGATGTGCGGACTCGGATAGTTCACCATGCCCACGCGCGCAATGCCCTCGGCGCTCATGATGTCGAGCAGCATCGTCGGATTGTCCATGAGCGCGAGGAGGAAATCGAAATGCTCCTCCTTGCCACGTCGCATGACGTCCATCACCGCGGGTTTGAGCTGCCGCCAGGGTTGGATGTGCACGTGCACATCCGTGATGCGCACGTCCGCGAGCGTCTCCCCGGGCTCGGGCGCCTCGCTCATTGGCCGGTGAACTCGGCGGTACGCTTTTCCAGGAAGGCACGCACGCCTTCGGCCTTGTCCGCGCTGGAGAAGCAGAGCTGGAAGAGCGCGGCCTCCAGCTTGAGTCCATCTGCCAGCGGCAGGGAGAGCGCCGCACGCGTGGCTTCCTTGGCGGCGGCGACCGCTACCGGGCTTCGGGATGCGACAGTGCCTGCAAGCTGCATGGCCCGGTTGAGCAGGGCAGCGGGTTCGGTGACTTCCTCGACCAGGCGCAACCGCAGTGCCTCCTGAGCGGAGATGAGTTCGCCGGTGAGAATGAGACGCAACGCGCCGCCGAGCCCGATGATTCGCGGCAGCCGTTGCGTGGCGCCACCACCCGGAATGATACCGAGGTTCACCTCGGGCTGGCCGAACTTCGCCGCGGCGGACGCGATGCGGATGTCGCAGGCGAGGGCCAGCTCCATGCCGCCGCCAAGGCAGAATCCATTCACCGCGGCGATCACCGGCTTGGGCGAGCGCTCGATGGAATCGTAAATGGACGGCGCGTGCATCACGCGCCACTGATCCACCGCAGTGCGACCTTCGAACTCCGCGATGTCCGCGCCGGCCACGAAAGCCTTGTCGCCGGCGCCCGTGACGACCACGGCGCGTACGCTCGGATCCCGGCCGACCGTGTCCATGGCGCCCAGAAACGCGCAACGCACCTGGCCATCCAGCGCGTTCCGCTTCTCGGGTCGATTGATGGTGATCAACGCGACAGATCCGCGCATGTCCAGTGTGACGACGCTACTCTCGGTCATCGGTCGTTCTCCCAGCGATAGAAGCCATGGCCCGTCTTCTTGCCGAGCTCACCCTTCGCCACTTTCTCGCGCAGCAGAGCCGGCGGACGGTAGGTGTCGTGCTTCAGCGTGGCGTGCAGATGCTCGGCGATGGCGAGGCGCACATCGAGGCCGACCAGATCGGTGAGGCGCAACGGGCCCATGGGATGATTGTAGCCGAGCTCCATCGCCCGGTCGATATCTTCCGCGCTCGCCACCTGCTGCTCGAGCATGCGCATTGCTTCGAGGCCCAGCACCACCCCGAGGCGGCTCGTCGCGAACCCCGGCGTGTCACGTACCACGATGGGCTCCTTGCGCAGCAGGCGGGCGAAGTTCTGCGCCCGGGAAATGCTCTCATCGCTGGTGTCCGCCCCGCGCACGATCTCGAGC
>JBOHTE010000340.1:0-2807 GCA_050733555.1 Gemmatimonadaceae bacterium
CTCCCGGCGAGCACGCGTGCCCTCGCGCTGGGGAACAGTTTCGTCGCAGCGGGAACGGACGAGGCGGCCATCTTCTACAATCCGGCGCAGCTGGCGGTCATTTCGCATACCTCCGCGGGGCTGTCGGTGCAGCAGTGGTTCCTGTCGTCCACTGTGGGTGCGCTGGCGGCGGCGACGCGGCTCGCTGGTGGCACGGTGGCTGTTGGGCTGCAGGTCATTGACTGGGGGAGCTCGGAGCGTGCGTTTGGTGATCCGTCAACCCAGGGAGATGACGGAACCGGCGCGACGGTATCCGCCGGTGACTATGCCGCTTCGGTGGCGTACGCGCACGCGCTGGGCGGGCTGCGCCTCGGCGCCACGGCCAAGTACGTGAATCAGCGTCTGGTGAACGAGAGCGGCGGAACAGGCGCGATGGATTTTGGCGCCGCGTTCGACCTGATGGGTGTGACCTTTGCCGCCGCGCTGCAGAACGTGGGCGGCTCCATCTCCCTGGCCGGCAACGAGACGCCACTGCCGCGCACCGTGCACGTGGGCGCCGCCGTGCCCGTGCACAACGTGGGGCCGGTGGATCTGCTCGCCACCGTGGAGGTCGCGCACGTGCGCGGCGGGGACACGCAGCCCGCCGGTGGACTCGAAGTGTCGTATCAGGCCACGTCCACGATCAGCTTCGTGGGACGTGTGGGCGGGCTGGCGCGACCGATCGGGGCGGCCATTTCGCCCGTGTCCTTTGGCGGCGGGTTGCGGGCGCATCACCTCGCCATCGACTACGCGTACGAGGGCTCGGCCGTTCTGGGTGCGACGCATCGCATAGGCGTGCGCTGGTGGAAGTAGCGCGCCCGGAATGAGGCGCGCTGCGCGCATCGCGCGCTGGACTCTCCTCGCTGTCCTGCTGCTCCTCGTCGCCTTTCTCGCATTCGTTCCGGTTGGGCGCTATCTCGCGCGAGCCGCGTGGGAGGAGGGCGGAATTCTCGCGCGGCGCAAACCCATCGCGGCGCTGGCGACCTCGCCGTCCACCGACCCGCACACGCGCGCGAAGCTGCAGCTCGTGCTCGCTGCGCGCGCCTTCGCCGTGGACTCGGTGAAGCTGGACGCGAGGCAGAGCTTCACCACGTACACGGCGCTTCGCTCCGATACGCTGGTGCTGGTGGTCTCGGCGGCGTACCGCGACCAGCTCAGGTTCCACACCTGGTGGTTCCCCATTGTGGGGAGCGTGCCATACAAGGGCTACTTCAGGCCGGAGGACGCGCTGGAGGAAGCACGGGATCTGCGGCAGCGCGGCTACGACACGCTGGTGCGTCCCGCCTCCGCGTTCAGCACGCTGGGGTGGTTCAATGATCCGCTGCTGTCGTCCACCCTGGAACTGGATTCCGTATCGCTTGCCAACACGGTGATCCACGAACTCACGCACAACACGTTCTACGCGTCGGGCCAGGCGATCTTCAACGAATCGTTCGCCAACTTCGTGGGCGCGCACGGTGCGACCTGGCTGTTCCGCACGGTGGGCGACAGCGCGCTGGTGCGCGAGAGTGAAGCGGACTGGGCGCGCGAGCGGCTCATGGGCGAATTCTGGGCGCGCACGTACGATGCGCTGGACTCGGCCTTCACGGCGCATCCGGACAGTCGCGCGGCGCGGCTCGCGGCGCGCGACACCGTGTTCGCGCGGGCCCGCGACCAGTTCGCGCACGACGTGGCGCCGCTGCTGCCCGGCTACCGGCCGGGCATGACGCTGGCGCTGCACCTGGACAACGCCACGCTCCTGTCACGGCGCATCTATCGCACGGGACTCGATCTGTTCGATGGGGTGCTGGCGCGCGAGGGTGGCCGGTTGCCGGAGGCGGTGCAGCGGATCATCGCGTTGGCGAAATCGAAACCTGATGCGCCCTACGCCGCGGTTCGCGCCTGGCTCAAGTCAACTCCCGCCGAAACGGCCGCGCAGTAGGGCGCGCAGATCAATGAGCTCGCTGCTCACGCCAGTCGCCGCAGCGCTCGGCGAGACATCGGGGACCGCGACCATTCGTTGGGTGTACGCCCGCACCCGTTCGTCGAGGAAGCGCGAGAGCTGATTGATCGCGTAGCCGCTGCCACCGCGGGCGCCGTAGGCGTCGAGCGGGTGCACGATGCAGAGCGCATTGCGGGCGCGCGTCAGGGCCACGTACATGAGGCGGCGTTCCTCATCCGTGTCGTCGTCTGAGCGCAGCGCGCGGGCGGACGGAAACCAGCCGTCCACGGCCCAGATGACGAACACCGCGTCCCACTCACGACCCTTGGCGCTGTGCGCGGTGCTGAGAATGAGCGCGTCGCTCTCCGTATCGGCGGCACCGGCGAGATCCTGCGTGCCCGATGGCGGATCGAGCGCCAGCTCGGAGAGAAACGCCGCCCGGCTGGGGAACTGGCCGGCGATCGCTTCGAGCTGGTCGAGATCCGCGAGGCGCGGTTCCACGCGATCGTAGCGGTCGCGCAGGATCGCATCGTACATCGTGCGGAGCAGCGCGATCTCCTCGCTCACGGCGCGCGGCCCAACGTTGCCGGGTGCGCCCAGCGTATCGAGCAGCGTGACGAGCGAGGCGTGTGCCGCGCGCGCCGCGCGGGGTGGCGTGAAAACCGCAAAGGCGCGCGGATCCCACGACCGTTCGGCGAGCAGCGCCACGGCCGCGCGCGCCGTGACGTCGCCAACGCCCGGCAGGAGGTGCAGCACGCGGTACCAGCTCACGTCGTCGCGCGGGTTTTCGAGGATGCGCAGAAACGCCAGCACGTCCTTCACGTGTGCTGCCTCGAGGAACTTGAGGCCGCCCCATTTCTCGAACGGG
>JBOHTE010000341.1:0-2041 GCA_050733555.1 Gemmatimonadaceae bacterium
GCGTGAAGCGCCGGTCTTCGCCTTGCGCGAGGATGAGCCGCGCACGCGGGATCCAGTCCGTGCGTTCGCCATGGATCAGGTGGCCCATGATGACGAAGGGACTCCATGTCTCCGGTCCCTCGGTGGCGTCGATCCATACGGGATCGAGCCCGGCGAGCATCGCCCGCATCAGGGCGGGAGTGCGCTTGAGAATGGCGGTGCCCTGGGCAAGGTCGAACGATGCTTCAGTCATGCGAGTCTCCCGGCTGACGGCCCACAGGGAGCAGGAACGGCGTGTTCCGCTTGTACACCGTGTAGCGCTCTCCGAATCGCGCTTCGAGCTCCTTCTCCTCGATGAGCTTGTGATACGTGAAGATGGCCGCCGCGAACACGCTGACGCCACCGTACAGCGCTGCGGGGCTATTGGCGAGAAACGCCCAACCGGCGAGCCAGAACACCGCTCCCAGCGCCATGGGGTTCCGGCAGCGTCGATACGGGCCGTCGGTCAGCAGCCTGCGTGTGGGAAGAAGTGGAAACGGCGTACCATCTCCGCGTCTGTGCTGCCAGTAGATGGAGCTGGCGAGCCAGGGCACGCCAATGGCGAAGCAGACGAGCGCAGCCACATGAGAGGCCTCGCGCTGCATGAGCGGGCCAACGTGCAGGATCCCATCGACGTACACGCCACCCGCGAGCAGGACAAGCGGGATCAGTCCCAGCTCGAGCGATGCCCCCATGATCATCGCGGCGCCGATCTGGAGCGGCGTGTACGCGGCGCGGGATCGCCGGACCATGAACTCGCTGATGGCCGCAATACCTCGCACGAGCGAAGATGCGCTAGCACGGCCAGGCGGCTCGGTCATGTCGCGCTCCCCGATCTGCCTCCCGGCCAGGCCGCCGGATCCTGCCGGTAAAACGATCGCAAAATGTCGTACAGCGCAGCATGCGCGTCGCGAAACTCACTCGGCCGTTCGAAGAACAGCTCGGTCACCACCGCAAAGAACTCAGCGGGATTGGTCGCGCCGTACTGGTTGATCAGCGTTGGCGTGCCGCTCTCCTTCGCGCGACGCAAGGCGTCGTATTCCGGAGTGAGGACGCGAGACCACGAGCGGGAGAGATCACTGTCCAGCGGCGGTGTGCCATCGGCGGCATAGTCATCATTGTCAAGCTGATGAGCGAACTCGTGCAGGACGAGATTCTCGCCGTTATCAGCGATGCGCGCGCCGCGCAGCGCATCGTCCCAGGCGAGCACCACGACCCCGAGATTCATGGCGGTGTGACCGAGCAGCGCTTCCTCGCGCTCCTGCAGTACATGTGCGCCGATTGATCGTTCGGTTGGCACCACGTACGTGCTGGGGTACACGAGAATGGACGTGAGTTGCGGGAAGTAGTCAGTATCCCGATGCAGGAGCAGTACGCTGGCCTGCGCCGCGATGGTCACGCGCATCTCGTCAGTGAGCTCGAGACCGCCGCACCCCTCGAAATGCTTCTCCGCGATCAGCACCTGCGTATGCCCGAGCAGTTCCTGCTGGTCCGCCGCGGAAAGCCGGCCGAACATGGCGATGTTACCCTCGATGATCCGACGCCACCCAGCCGGACATGGGGAGGCACGAAGACGCGCGCGGCGACGACGCTTCAGGAAGTCGAGCAAGGGCATATGGATAAGGACGAGTGCGCCACTGCCGCTTCGGTGCGCGCGCGCTCCGTCATGGCCGTCCTAGATGTGCTCGGGATGCTCGATCGTCCGTTCGTTGCGCATGTTCCCGGTATTCAGCGTCGACGCCGGCTCGAAGAGCAGCAGATGCACTTCCTCTTCGGCGATCGGCTGGTGCTCGACGCCTCGCGGGACGATGAGAAATTCCCCCTTGTCGATGAGGATGTCCCCGTCACGCAGCCGCATGAGTAGCGTACCCTTGATGACCAGAAAGAGTTCGTCCTCATCCTCGTGGTGGTGCCACACGAATTCGCCCTTCAGTTTCACGAGCTTCACCTGCTGTCCGTTGAGCTCGCCCACGATACGCGGTGTCCAATACTCGCTGAAGAGCGCCAGTTTTTCCGCACAATT
>JBOHTE010000342.1:0-14913 GCA_050733555.1 Gemmatimonadaceae bacterium
ATGCTGAACGGCTCGTGTCCGTTGTTCCGGAACACGACCCGAATCGTATCGCCTACGACAGCGTGGATGATCGGGCCCAGAAAGCCCAGGTGCTCCCATTCGGCGGGACGGGGCTTGAGCGTGCGAAACGTGGAGTCCGTGTATTCTCGATAGAGCACCTTCTTGTACACGGTGCTCACGGGGCGCGGCGGCCCGCTCGCAAAAAACGCCGAGTCGGCGTACGGCCGGCCGGCAATCTCGTCACGGCCGCCGGGCACGTAGTCCCACATCACCTCATCGGCGGCGATGTAATAGATGCGGGTCTGTCCCACGCTCGACACAGCGCGGGCTCGGCGTTGAGCAGACGGGAACACGGCCAGCAGCGCCATGATCGACAGCATGGAACGACCCGAGAGGAGCAGCATCAGGCATCTCCTGGAGAGATTGGTCTTTTCGCGATGGCCGGGCTTGGAGGGTATGATCTTTTCGCAACGGCCGGGTTTACGGCACGACCCGGTATCGCACCGCCATTCCCGCCGCGTTGTGGGACGACACGTGGCAATGGAGCAACCACGTGCCCACGTTGTCGGGGACCATGTTGGCGATGACGCGCTGCATGTACCACACGCGGAGCACATCGGTGCGCATGCCGGCGACAAGCATGGTGTTCCCGTGCCAATGCGGCGCATGAAAGTCGAACTGGTTGGTCGACGCGGTGACGTACCAGCGGACGCGCTGCCCGCGATGCACGGTGAGCGCGGACAGTGGCATGCTGCCGCGCACAAAACCATTGATGGTGAACTTGACGAACCAGGGTTCGGGGGCATCGCTCTCCAGCGGATTGCCAATCGGCTGCTCGCGTTCCAACGAATCGGGCGGCGGCAGATTCCCGCTGGCCAGCCAGCTCTGGTTCTCTCGCACCTGCGCGAAAGCGGTCACGATCTCACGATCGACATCCCTGGGCGACCCGTCGGGCCGCGCCATGCCTCGTGCAGTAATGATCATCACACCGAGCAGCCCGGTGTTGAGGTCGCGAAGTTCCTCGACGTCCGAGCGGTAGACCCAGAGCACCGAACTACCGTCCGCGGGCCCGGGTCCGGCCCGCTCGGGCACCGGCCACAGGTACACGTGCGTACCGCCAGGCGGCACGCCGCTGTCCGCCGCCTGGCCGCCGCCCGTGCCATCGCTGTACGTGGCGCCCTCAGCGCTCTTGTCGTACGCCACACCTTGTGGATGCACGCTTTTCGGCCGGTGCCCATTGTTACGTAACACGACCCGGATCGTGTCGCCTACCACGGCGCGGATCAGCGGTCCAAGAAACCCGAGATGCTGCCATTCCTCAGGCCGCTGCTTGAGCGTGCGGAACGTACTGTCGGTGTATTCACGATAAAGCACTTTCCGGTACGCGGTACCAACCGCGCGCGTCGGCGCCTTGGCGAAGAACGCCGAGTCGGTATATGGCCGGCCGGCGATCTCGTCGCGGCTGCCGGGCGCGTAATCCCAGCTGACCGGGTCGGCGGCGATGTAATACGTGCGGGTGCGCGGGACCGGCGACTGGCCCTGTGCGCCGGCGCCGAGCGAGTCGAGAAGGAGAAACAGCAGGAACGCCGCCGAACCATGGCGGGGGAATGCCGGCATTAGCGCGCCTCGGGGTGGGTGACGGGACGCACTCCATACCGTGCTGGCGTTACGGGAGCGCTACCTGAGCGTTACTGCGGTGCCGGAGCCGCAGGGACGGTGGCCTGAACCGGCGCCCCTCAGCGAGTCTGCTCGCCAAGCCGGCGGATCTCCTCGAGGACCGCGATGTCCGCGGCATCCTGGAGACGGCCGGTGCGTTTCGAGGCAATGAGGTGCTCCAGCGACGCGGTGGGGATACGTACACCCTCCAACTCGAATGTCCGCGCAGCAGTGTAGGCCTCCGCAAAATGCACGCTCCAGGCCACCGTCAGAATATCCACCCGGGGCATGTCGCCAATGACCGTGACCGGTTTCGTGATGATCTCTTCGGCGAGCCATTCCCGGGCGAAACCGAATCCGACGGTCTCGAGTCCCGCGAGCACACGTTTGCCGTTCACAAGCGTCGGCTCGATCAGGATGTCGATGTCCCGTGTCGCGCGACTCGATCCCCAGAGCTGCATCGCCATCCCTCCGACGAGCACGTACCGGGCACGATGCCGGTGCAGCGCGGCACAGACTTCAGCGAGCCGCGTTTCATAGCGCATGCTCACCGGGCTCGTTCCTCCCACTGCAGCCAGGCAAGGTAGTCCTCGTAGCGGTCGAACGTGATCACCCGGTCACTGCGCCATCGCGGCCGGACGATCTCTGCCACGCGACCGGTCCGCTCCGCCTCCTTTACGCGTTCCTCAGCCGTGAGCCCAAGATCCGCCTCGAGCTGCGAACGCCGGTACTCACCCAGAGCGGACTCGGCGGACGACGCGGATCCGGACGATGCCAGCTGCCGGGGAGGACCGGGAGGCGCGAGTTCGGCATCGCTCAGGTACCGCTGCAGCGCCTGCACGAGTACCCAACTCCGCGAGCGGCCGAGCGCTCTGGCGCGCCGGTCTGCGAGCTTGACGAGTGAGGGGGGAATGGTGATGGCGATTCGCGCGAGTCTCATGGTATGATCCGATCATACTGGTGCATATCACGATAGGCTCCCGGGCCACCTGCGGTCAAGTGAGCGCGCGCCGGCCATTCTCCGCTCCAGGCCTGGAATCGCCATGCCGGAGCGGTATCGGTAGCTTGTTGCCATGGATTTGCCGTCGCTGTTTCAACGGATCGTGCGCGCCGCGCTCGTGTTGTCGGCCGCGCCATGCCTGCGCGCACAGGGGGCCGCTCCGCCCGACATGCCCGCCTCCGCCAGCCTGCGTGCCGATACCCTCGTGCTCACCTATGAAGGCGGGCCGATCTTTCGCGGTGTCGTTCAATCCGGTGGCGCGCGCGTTGACGTGCGCATGCTGGCCGATACGGTCGGTGACGCGGTCACGCAGGTGATCAAGTTCACTGCCTGGGGCGGACGCGTTCGCGTGACGGGCGAAGTCACCGCGAGCCCGCAGGCCTTTGCCTGCGAGGCGGATCCCGGTCAGGACGCCGTGCCGATGGTGCGCACCGCATCGGGGCCCGACGAGAACCTGCTCAATCGCGCCGTGTACGATCGCGCGCGCGACTGGGTGATCTCGGTGGACTTTCCGGCGCACGTCGTGGTGATGCCGAACGCCGGCGCGGATAGCACGACCTTCAGCCTCGACGCCGATGGCGGGGAAGTCGCCATCCGCTTTCGCCCGCGCTTCTACGAGATGCATCGCGGGTTGCGCGCGTTCCACCCGTGGACGTACACCACGTGGCGGCCGTCGGTCGCGGGGTGGTCGTCGTGGTACGCATTCCTCGATTCGGTGACTGGGCGCGACGTGGAACACACGGCCGACATCCTGTCGCGCGTGCTGAAGCCGTTCGGCTATACCTACCTGCAAATTGACGACGGGTATCAGCGTGCGCCCGTCGGCACTCCCGCCAACTGGCTGACGACAAACGCGAAGTTCCCTTCGGGACTCTCGGGCACCGAGCGCGCGATCGCCAGTCGCGGCCTCCAGCCCGCTATCTGGACCAATGTGGCCTTTCACGACAGCGCGTACGCGCTGGCGCATCCGGACGAGTTCGTGCGCGACACGGCCGGCGTGCCGGCGTGGGGAAACTGGATCGGGTTCGTCATGGACGGCGCCAACGCCGCCACGATGCACGATCTCGTCGTGCCGGTGTATGACAGCCTGAGGCGCATGGGGTGGACGTATTTCAAGGTGGACGCGCTGCGTCACTTGCGCTTCGAGGGCTACAACAGCAACGCCGACTATTTTCGTGCGCGCGGACTGGAGCGCGACTCGGTGTATCGCGCGTTCGTGCAGACCATTCGCGATGCGATCGGACACGCCAACTTTCTGCTGGCATGCTGGGGAATTCGCCCGGAGCTGCCGGGGCTGGTTGACGCCGTGCGCGTGGGTGACGACGGTTTCGGCTACGGGGGCTTCGCCGAGTACAACTCGTTCAACAATGTGGTATGGCGGAACGATCCCGACCACATCCAGATTGCCGCCGCCGATGCGTACCGCGCGACGACGCTCACCTCGCTCACGGGATCGCTGCTCATGCTCACGGATCGTCCGGAGGTGTATCTCACCGGCCGAGTGGAGGCGGCGAAGCGCGCGGCGCCCGTGCTCTTCACGCTGCCAGGGCAGATTTACGACGTGAATCCGTCGCGCTCCTCGCGCATCGGTGAGGCGGACGTCACGCTGAGTGGCGCGGGGCCACGCCCCTTCGATGCGGACAAGCGCCCCGGAGCGTCGCTCTACCTGCTCGATGTGAACCGGCCCTTCGCTCGCTGGTCGGTGCTGGCGCGCACGAGTACTGACGTGCCGCGCATCCGGTTCGCGGACCTCGGCCTGGCACGCGATGAGCGCTACCTGGTGTTCGAGTTCTGGACGCAACGATACCTCGGTGCGTTTCGCGAGGGGTTCGCGCCGGGCGCGATCGACCCGCGCTACGCGGTGCAGGATTTCTGCATTCGCGCGCTGCTCCCGCACCCGCAGATCGTCGCGACGAACCGCCACGTGAGCTGCGGCGCCGTGGATCTCATTGATGTCGCGTGGCGTGGCGACACGCTCAGCGGCACGCTCAGCGGTACGAGTGAGCTCGTGGCCGGCGATGACTACCTGGTCTACGTACGCGAGCCGGGAGGGTTCCGCTTCGTCCGGGCGGAGGCGACCGGTGCAACAGTGGTCTCGTCGGCGCTGCACGGTGGCGTCCGGCTCGTGCGCCTGCGGTCTGCCGCCGGCGGCCGCGTCCAGTGGCGGATGGGATATGGGGTCGCGGGTCGTTGGTCGCGGGTCGCTGGTCACCGGTCGCGCGTCGCGGGTCGCCGGTAGGGAGTGGCGAGTTCGCAGCCGCGCCCCGCGCGGCGCTTCCCGCAGGGCGCTCCCGTGAGGGAGGCGCCCGCTTCCCTCAGGTCGCCGGAGGCGACCGCTTCCCGCAGGCGGCCTTCGGCCGCCGCTTCCCTACCGCGCTGTACTCACATGCGTCGTGACCGACAATCCCTGCCGCAGCGGACGGGCCACGCCGCAGCCCTTTGTGATTTCGACGCGCACCGGCACGCGCTGCACGACCTTCGTGAAGTTGCCGGTCGCGTTGTCCGGCGGCAGCAGTGCGAACCGCGCACCCGTCGCCGCACTCAGGCTCTCGACGCGGCCTTCCGCCTGGCAACCCGGATACGCGTCCACGTCGATCTCCACCGGCTGCCCCACGCGCATGTTCGAGAGCTGCGTCTCCTTGTAGTTCGCCGTGATCCAGACTCCCGTGTCGGATACGATCGACATGAGCGACTGGCCCGGCTGCACCAGTTGGCCCACCTCGATGAGCTTCTTGGAGACAATGCCCGTTACCGGCGACGTGACCGTGGTGTAGCCGAGCTGCAGTTGCGCGTTGTCGAGTGAGGCCTGCGCCGCTTCCAGACGCGCCTGCGCGACGCGTACGCCCGCCTCCGCGTTCCGCACGCTCGCACCACCCGCGGCCGCCTGGCGCTGAACCGCCTCGAGATTCGCCGCTGCCGCGGCGGCCGCGGCGGCTGCCGCATCGAGCTGCTGCTTCGACACGATCTGCTTGGCGACGAGTTCCTGCATGCGCGCCAGATCGGACTGCGCCTTCTCCTGATCCGCCTGGGCTGCCGCGATCTGCGCGTCGAGCGCAGCGTGCTGACCTTCGGCCGTGGCCACCATGGCCTGCGCCTGGCCCGAGCGCCCCTGCGTGCCGGCGGCCGCCTTCGCCGCCGCCAGATCCGCCTCGGCCTGCGCCACCTTCACCTTGTACTCGGAGTCATCGATGCGCGCGAGGACCTGATTGGCCTTCACCGAATCGTTCTCCTGTACCGCGAGCGTCGTGATGTATCCCCCCACCTTGGCCAGCACCGGAATGACGTGCCCGTCGACCTGCGCGTTGTCCGTGCTCTCGTGTGCGCGAGCGTAGAGATACTCCTTGACGCCCCAGACCAGCGCGGCGAGTACCAGGACGGCCACGATCGGGACGATGAACTTCTTTCGCGAATTTCCCCTGGTCGGCTCATCCTGCTCCCTCTGCGGATCCAGAGCTACGGCGTCGTGCTTGGGCTGCGGTTCGGTGGCCTGATCCATCATCGTTGCCATTGTCGTCTTCTCTTGAATGTCCAACATCACGGCGCGGTATCGTACGCGTTCCGGACTTTCCCGTGTTCCCAGGTTCCTACGGCAGACTGGTGACCGAACCCTGTGCGCGAGCCAGCGACACGCGCGCCGACTGATACGCCGTGAGGGCATCGATCTCGAGGTTGCGGGCGCTGTTGAGGTCGATGGACGCGGTGATGACGTCCAGGTTTCCCGACACGCCGGCGCGGAATCGGTCGCGAGCCTGTGCCACGGCCTGCTCGCTGAGCCGCAGCCGGTCGCCCGCCGCATCCAGTTGCTCGCGCGCGGAATGGAGATCCAGCACCGCGCCATGGACCTGAATCCCCACCTGCTGGCGCAGATCGCGCCGTTGCACGTCAATTTCCTTCGCCATAGCCTGTGCTTCCTGAATCCGCCCTTCCCGGTGGAGTCCGTCGAAGATCGGCACCGACAGCTGGACGCCCCACGTGTACGTGTTGAGCATGGAGCCGTCGTTCGTTCCGATGTAGCCCTCGTTGCCGAACGCCGAGAGGGAGGGCAGGCGTTCCGACTTTGTTGCCGCCACGCTCTGCTCCGCGGCGGCCAGCCTCGCACTGACTGCGCGAACGTCGGGCCGGTGCAGAAGCGCGGCGTCAGTCATGGCGCGCTCATCCGGCACGGAATCCGAAATCGGGAGCTCGCTCAGCGAATCAGCGAGCTGGAGCGGTGCGTCAAGAGGCAGGCCGAGTGCGCGCAGCAGGTTCAGCCGGGCGCGATCGCGTTCATTGCGCGCCGCGATCAGCTGCGCCCGCACGGACGCCGCCTGCGATTCGGCGCGCGTCAGGTCGAGCGCGACGCCAACGCCGGCCGCGAGCTGATCGTGGGCGATGGCCACCAGGGAATCCGCGAGCACGGAATCGGCCATGCGTGCGGCGACGTGCGCTTCGCCACGCTGCGTCTCCAGGTAGGCCACCGCCGCCACCGTCGCGGCCTGCTGGGCGATGTTGGCCGCATCGGCGCCGCTGGCCCGTGCACTGGCGCGCGCGCTCCGCACGTGCCCCAGCGCGCCCAGGTCGACCAGGGTCTGCGAGAGATGCGCGCGCACATCGAGCGTGTTCACGGGACCGATGAGTTCGCCGTTCGGGTTGAGCCCCGGCAGATCGAAGCCGAACGTGGCCGTGTTGATCGTGGTGCCGCTTTCGAGCGCGTTGGTGGAGAGACTGGGCAGCAGCACCGCGCGCTCCTGCGTGACCCGCGCGAGCGCCTGATCCGCCCGATACGCCGCTTCCAGCGCGCTGGCGCTCTGGCGCGACGCCAGACGGGCTGCGTCGCCCAGCGAGAGCGGGCGCGTGGTGAGCGTGTCCTGCGCTGTTGCGGTGCGGCCGGCGAACAACAGAGCAGTGACCATCAGGGCTGCAGCGTGGCGCTGCGCCCGGCGATTCGGGACGTTCATCAGAGCACTTCGGGAGTCGGCGCGAGCGGCGCCTTCGCGATCGCGTGAAGAAAGAAATCGAGCATCTGCTCGAGGAGCTGCTCATCGGACACGTCGCCCATGAACGGCAGCTGTTGGCGCTTGGCGCACCAGACGCCATGGTTCAGCAGGAGGGCGAGAAACATGCGCGCGGCCACGTCTGCGTCGAGGTCGCGGAATTCGCCGGCCGCCGTGCCGCGACGCACCAGGCCGGCCACGACGTTCATGTTGCGAATGGGTACCTCCTGCAGGAAGAACTGATAGAGCACCGGGAAGTTGCGCAGCTCGCCGGAGGCGAGGCGGTGCAGCTTCTCGAAGACCGGCGTGCGCATGTACTCCCAGACCGCACGCGTGTACGCGCGAATCTGACCAGTGGCGGAATGTTCGGTCGCCATGACCCGGTCGTGCGCTTCCGCGATGGATTCGCCCACGAGCTGGCGAATCATCTCGCGGAAGAGCGCTTCCTTGTTGGGGAAGTAGAGGTAGATGGTCCCCTTGGAAACGCCGGCGCGCCTGGCGATGTCTTCGAGGCGTGCGGCGGCAAGGCCGCGGTCGCCGAACTCCTGAATGGCGGCCTCGATGATCTGGCGCGGCCGTTCTTCGGGCAGCCTGCGCCAGCGTGGTTCCTGGGACGAAGCAGAAGTATCAATCATGGGTGCGGCACTAGTAACCTTCTCGTCAGTCATTAAAATCCCGAATGGAAAGGAGCGCCGATCGGCGCTCCGAAGTGACTGACGGGTTAGTAATATATGCCGATGTCGCGCGCTGTCAAGACACCGTCACCAGCACGCCCCCAGGCGGAGCGAGCCGAGAGAATGCCCGTGCGGCCACACCGCCCATGCAGCTATTGGGTTGCCTGTGCCGCCGGCTTCGCAGCTTCCAGTTTCGCGTAGTGCCGATTCGTGATGTGGACGACGCTGTAGATGACGACCAGCACGAACACGGCGCCGACGGCGAGACCGATGAGGCCAGCCTTTCTGTCTCCTTCGAGTGGAGCGGGCATGTGGGTTTGGTGGGTGGGAGAATGGTAGCTGGTAGCTGGTGGCTGGTAGCTGCTGGCTAGTCCGCTACGCGGACCTTCGTCATCGTATCGTCCTTCTGGATTTTCTGCATCACGTCCAGCCCTCCGGTCACCTTGCCGAATACCGTGTGGACGCCGTTGAGGTGCTTGGTCCGGGGTTCGCTCAGCACCATGAAGAACTGACTGCCGCCGGTGTCCTTGCCGGCGTGCGCCATGGAGAGCGCTCCCACCTGATGCGTGCGCGGGTTGTTCTTCGTCTCGCACTTGATCTTCCATCCCGGACCGCCGCTGCCAATGCGTGGGTCGCCTGGCTGCAGGTCGCGCGAGAGCGGATCGCCCCCCTGCACGACAAAATCGGGAAGGACGCGGTGAAACCGGACGCCGTCGTAGAAGCCGCTGTTCGCCAGCTTCTCGAAGTTCGCCACCGTGTTCGGGGCATCGGTCTCATAGAGCTCCGCGACCATGGTGCCGCGGTTCGTTTCGAATGTGGCGTGCTTGGACATGAATGGGAAAGCTGAGGGAATGCCGGCGGTTCGCGGTTACCTACCAACCTTACCCACGGACCCACCCTTCGCCAACTGGCGTTCCAGCTTTTCAATCACCGCCCACTCCTCCTTCCGAACGGGCTGTACGGAGAGCCGGCTGCCCTTCTGCAACAACGTCATCTGCTCGAGGCCCGACACGCCGCGCAGCTCGGTGAGCGTGATGGGGCGTGCGAATGGGCGCACCGCCTTCATGTCCACCATGTACCACGTTGGACGGTCGGCATCGCTTTTCGGATCGAAGTGCTCCTGAGCGGGGTCGAACGCCGTGAAATCGGGATAGCCTTCGCGTACCACCTCGCAGATGCCCATGATGGCGTTGGGTTCGGAACTCGAGTGGTAGAAGAGGACCAGGTCACCCTTGCCGAAGTCATCGCGCAGCATGTTGCGCGCCTGATAGTTCCGCACGCCATCCCAGTGCGTTGTCCGCGCTGGTGACGTCCACAGGTCGTTCCAGGAAAAGCTGTCCGCTTCGGATTTCACCAGCCAGTACCGTCGTGGTCGGGTCATACGCGAGAAGAGGGGCAGATGTCGGATAACAGGCACGCCGCGCAGCGGGGCGTGCGGGCGATGCAGATGCTGCGGCCATGTTCAATGAACAGATGCGCCAGCGGTGTCCACTGCTCCACCGGAAACAGCGGGATGAGGTCCCGCTCGATCTTCACCGGATCGGTCGCGGTGGTGAGGCCCAGCCGGCTGGACACGCGCGCCACGTGCGTGTCCACGACGATGCCCTCGTTCACGTCGAACGCGTTGCCAAGCACGACATTGGCGGTCTTGCGACCCACGCCGGTGAGCCGCGTGAGCTCCTCCATGGTGCGCGGTACCTGACCGCCATGCTCGTCCACGAGCACGCGCGCCATGGCAACGAGATGCCGGGCCTTGTTGTGAAAGAAGCTGACCGTGTCGATGAGCTGTTCCACCTCGGAGACCGTGGCGTCGGCCAGCTCCGCTGGCGACGGATATCGCGCAAAGAGTGCTGGTGTCACGATGTTGACGCGAACATCGGTGCACTGCGCGCTGAGGATGGTCGCGACGAGCAGCTCGTACGGATTTCGATGATGCAGGGCGGTGCGCGGATCAGGATACGCCGCGGTGAGCCGTCCGTAGATCTCGGCGGCATATTCGCGCGTGGGTTTCCTCCGGCGCCTGGATGTGCGGCGCGCCGCTGGCTTGGGCACCTGTCTTCCGCTCTTCGTGGGGGCGGGGCGTCGCGATGCACGCTCACGCATGCGATGCCGTGTCCGTCTCGCTGTCTTCCACCCCGTCAACGATAATCCGCCGGACGCCCTCGTGCGCGTCCTCGGCCTGCAGCGCATCCGGATGCCGGTCCACGTGCCGGAGCGCCCGCAGCACGAGCGCTTCGAGCTCGCTCATGGTGGCGATGGTCCGGTATCCCATGCGTTCGCCACCCGGGATGGCGTTGGAGAAAGCGGCTGTTCCCTCGCGCCATGGCGCGCGACCCCGCTCGGCCGCCGCGCGCGGATCGAACGTGGCGACGTGCGACACCAGCGAGATGCCCGGTCGCTCCTCGCGGAGTCCCAGCACGAGGAGAATGCGCAGGTGCGCCCTGGCGTCGCCCGACGCGCCGTCGCGCACCGCGACGAAGCAGCCGTCCGCCGGCTCGTACGGCATCTCCGGCGCCACGCGGGCCCAGATGCGCTGAGCGGGAAACTGGAGGTAGCAGGCCGGTGGCGCGGCGAGGACCCAGTCATGCAGGTCGGACACGGGGCACGTGAATTGCGCGATGGCGCGCTCGCTCAGCACGTAGACCCGGCGGCCGAACGACCAGAACTGATATCCCTGATAGAGCAGCTCCGTGTAGCTCTCGATCGCCTGTGCCGGCGCGTCGTCGGCGGCCATCTCCTGCAGCGTTGCGCCCACCAGGCCGAGCAGCGCGAACTGGTCGCGATCGGCAGGATCGCTGCCGCGCTGCGCCGCTTCCACACGAATGGCGGAGAATGCGGACTGCTCGAGTGGCTGGAAGATCAACTCGTACGGGGTGAGGCGCCTCCCGGATGGCGCGGCACCGAGGTGATCAGACACGCAGTTCGTCCACCCCTGCCACATCGCGCAGCCGCGCCACGATTTCGTGGAGCTGCTTCTCGGTATAGTCGATCTCCTGCGCGGCACCTTCGAGATCCAGCAGGCCCGCGCGCATGGACACGGCGACCTGATTCAGGTAGCGCACCTTGCGCAGGAATTCATCCGTCACGGTGCGGAGCGCATGGTAGCGCCGCGTGTGCGCCACGGCGCGCCCGTACCGGGCCAGCAGGTCGCTTTCCGACAGCCGGCGGGCCAGTGCGTCCACCTCATCGCGCGTGCGCCCCGGCAGAATGCCATGATCGGGAATTCCGTCGTCGTCCCACTCGGACTCCGCGAACCAGAGCCGTCCGACGTACTCGATCCCGTCGTGCACGATACGCAGCGTGACGTCATAGGTCCGGTCACCCACGGTGATGGCGGCAATGCGCGGCGGAGCGGTTTCGTCAACGGGTGACATGGCTCTCACGGGGAAGGGTGTACATCATGCTCACTCAGAAAATGGCGCATCGCGCTGAAGAGTGGGATGGGGGCTTCGACGTACGGCACGTGGCCGCAATCGTCGAGCTCAACGAGTCGGGCGTCGGGCATCGCGCTCACGGCCAGTCGCGAGGATTCCAGGGGAATCGGATCGTTCCGTCCGTGCACGACGAGCGTGGGAGCCGCGACGCGGCGCAGCCCGGGAACGAGATCGAAGTCGTTCAGGCTCTCCCAGACGGACTGCTGCACGCGCGCGATCACGCGGAACGGCGTGAGGTCGTGCGCGCGCTCCGGTCGCGCGAAGTAGCCGGCCACACTGATCTCGAAGGCGCGCTGGCGGAACGCGGCCGGGTCGCGTTCGCGCAGCCCCGAGGCCGCGAGCGCATCGCGCATGGCGTGCACCGCCTCGCTCTGTTGGCGACGGGCCAGCTCCACCTCGAACTCGTCGCGCAGGCGGCGGTTCACGGGCGCGGGGTCGAGGAGCAGCAGGCGAGCAGGACGTGGTGGGGCCCTGGTCGCGCCGCCCGCGCCGGCCGTGCCGTTCGCGGATGCACCGATCGCGTACAGCATGGCCAACAGCCCGCCCCACGAGTAGCCCACGAGCGAGAGCGGATCGATCGCGAGCTCGCGCACGAGCGCCCCCAGGTCGTCCACGTGGGTACGCCATGTGATCGGTGAGCGGTCCGCGGTCTGTGACTGTCCACCGCCCCGCTGATCGTAGAACAGCAGTTCGTACCGGTCAGCGAGGTCCAGCATCTGCGGAAGCAGGTAGCGGTGATCTGCCCCGGGCCCACCATGCAGCACGACGAGCGGCGGGGCACCGGCTGGCCCGTAGCGCACCCAGTAGAGCGGCACCGGCGTCGAGGCGGTGTACCCCGATACCCGCGGCTCCGGAATCGGAAGCGTCACGAGTGTCGCACGGCGAATGACGCCGCGATGCGCGCGGTGGCGACGTGAATCGCGATGGTCTCATGAATGTCGCGGCCGTATCCGCCGCCAATGACGACGGCCACCGGAATGCCGACGTCCCGGCACATCTGCATCACCATCGCGTCGCGCCGCGCGAGCCCATCCGCCGTGAGAGACAGGCGCCCCAGGCGATCGTGCTCGTGCGGGTCCGCGCCGGCCAGGTAGAGCACCAGATCGGGTTGGGCGTCACGGATGATGCCGGGGAGCGCTCCGGCGAGCGCGGTGAGATACGCGCCGTCGCCCGTGCCATCCGGCAATTCAATGTCCACGCAGCCCGCGATCTTGTGAAACGGGTAGTTTCTGCTGCCGTGCATGCTGAACGTGAACACCGAGTCGTCGCCCGCGAAGATGGCGTGCGTCCCGTTCCCCTGATGCACGTCGAGATCAACGACTGCGGCGCGGGCGATGCGGCCATCACGCTGCAGCACACGAATGGTGACGGCGACATCGTTGAACGCGCAGAATCCCTCGCCGTGATCGGCGAACGCGTGGTGGGTGCCGCCGGCCAGATTCATGGCGACGCCGTCATCGCATGCGGCGCGCGCGGCGGCGATGGTCCCGCCGACTGAGCGTCGCGAGCGCTCGACGAGCTGCGGGGACCAGGGGAAGCCCAGTCGCCGGATTTCCATGGCATCGAGGCGTCCCTCGCTGAAGCGGGCCACGTAGTCATCGCTGTGCGCCAGGAGCAGTTCGTCGCGCCGTGCGCCCTGCGGCTCCAGCACGTCGGCCGCCGTCGCGATGCCCTCGGCGATGATCCCCTCGCGCAGGAGCGCATACTTCGCCATGGGGAACCGGTGCCCCGGCGGCAGCGGAATGGCGTAGGCGGCGCTGGACCAGAAGAGCATGGGCGAGGAGAAGGGAAGGGCGGCGCAGGGGGCGACAGGACCGGGTTTCTGTTCCTGCCACCATGCCCATGCCGCGACCGTGGCCTATTGCCGCGTGCCCAGCACCGCGGTGAGCGTCAATCGCTCCGTGCCCCGCAGCACGACCACCGCGACCGAATCGCCGGGCGCATGCGCTCGCAGCGCGTCCGTGTACGCGTAGAGGTCCTTCACCGGAACGCCGCCGAATTGCACGATGATGTCGCCCTTGCGCACGCCGGCCTGGTCAGCGGGACCTCCGGGCGTGACGCCGGCCATGCGCACGCCCGTCACGTCGGCCGCGGCCATGTCGGGAATCGAGCCGAAGTACACCGACGCGTTTCCCGCGGTTGCCATGCGCGGGGGCGGGGCGGTGCGCACGTACGTCAGCCGGGCGGGGCGGTCAGCGAGCACACGCGCGATGCGCGCCGCAAAATTCACCACGCGCGCTTCGTCCGCCACATCCACCTTGGCTGCCACGTCCGTGGCGCGGTGATAATCCTCGTGAATGTCGGTGAAGAACTGCAGTACCGGTACGCTGTCCGCGTAGAACGAGCTCTGATCCGATGGCCCGAAGCCGTCGCCAATCGCGGTGAGCTGGAAGGCGGGCGCGATGTTCGCGCTGTCCACCAGCTTCGGCAACTCGGTGGCGGTGGCAACCCCGTACACGATCAGCCTGTCGTTCCGCATGCGACCCACCATGTCGAAGTTCATCATCGCCTGGATGCGTGGCACCGGCACGGGCGAGTGTTCCACGAAGTACTCCGACCCGAGCAGGCCGAGCTCCTCGCCACTGAAGTTGGCGAAGACAATGGACCGCCGGGCGGGATGTCGCACGAAGAGTCGCGCGAGCTCCATGACGGCGGCGGTGCCGGACGCATTGTCATCGGCACCATGCCGAATGACGCTGCCGGCTTCCGGATCCATCGCGCCGAAGGTCGAACGGCCGAGATGATCGAAGTGCGCGCCAATCACCAGGTACTCGTCCCGCAGCGCGGGATCGGTGCCGCGCACCATGGCGACGACGTTTTGCGACGGCAGGGCGGCGGCGAGCCCGGCGTGTACGGCCGCGACGGACGTTGCCGTGAAGGGCTGCAGGTACGGGGACGCACAGGCAAAGCGTGCATGGGCGCTTGCCGGCGTGTCGCAGATGGAATCGGGATGCACGGCGAGCGGCTGCAGTCCGAGCGCGGCGTAGCGGCGCGCGATGTACGCGGCGGCGCTGTCATTGCCGGGCGTGCCGGTGAGACGACCCGCCAGCGCGTCGCTCGCCAGGTAGTTCACGTCCTGACGCAGGATCGTGGTATCGGCGGCGGGAGCCGGGCTCACCGCACTGCCGGGAGCCACGGCGGCATGGCAGCCGGCTGCCAGCATGACGAACGCACCC
>JBOHTE010000343.1:0-1352 GCA_050733555.1 Gemmatimonadaceae bacterium
GCCTCGATGTGCTCCGCCATGGCGAGCGCCTCGGCGCGCGGGAGCGTGTGCCCGACGTACCGCTCGAGTCGCACGATTACAATCTCGCATGTCCAGCCACGTGGATATTCCATCATGATTGCCCCGGTATCCATTTCGCCACATATGCAGCGCGCGCCACGATCCCGGCACAAGCACAGCATCGCGTCTCTGAGGCTGTCGTGTCAAGCGGATACCCGCTGCGCGTCCTCAGCCGTGTGCTGTGGTGTGCGGTGGCATCGATCTCTACGCGCCGCACTCCCACAGCAGCTCCACCTGCCTGTTCAGTGTGCGCAGCACATCGAGTTCCACCGGCTGCGGTCCGACAGGTTCAAACGTCGACGGTCGCAGCCCGAACTCGGACAGCAGGTCAATGAGCACGGCCGGGTCCACGCCGGCGGCTCGCATGAGATCGGGGGAATACTCCATCACCAGGCAGCGGCACCGCGCGAGTGCCCCGCGCGCGCCCCGCAGCGCCGAGTCCTCGAAACCCTCCACATCGATTTTCATCAGCGCAATGGGCTCGTGCGCCAGTCCGAGTGCGGCGAGCCGGTCGTCCAGCGAAACGATGGCCACGTCGACCGTGGCGCCGCCGCTCGTTGCCAGCAGGGAGTGGCGCCCCGGATTGGACGGCTTGTACAGGTGCAGTTGCATCACGCCCGCGACTGCTCCAACGCCCTCCTGCAGCGCCGTCACGTTGCGACAGTCATTGCGGGACAGACTGTCCTGCAGCAGACGGAAATTCCGCGGCTCCGGCTCGAAGGCTATCACGCGCCCGGCCGCGCCGGCGAATCGCGAAAACAGGCAGGAATACCACCCGAAGTTGGCGCCGATGTCCACGAACAACCCGCCGCAGTCACGGGAGAACCGATCCAGCATCCAGTTGCCGATCACGGGTTCGTACGTGCCGTACTTGTAGAGGTGCCGCGCCAGGCCGGATTGCACGGGCAGGCGAAAGGTGAATCCCGGCGGATCCACGTCCACACGAAGGAAGCCGCCCGGCGTGAGCGCGCGCCGGAGCACGTACATCACCGCGCGCTTCCGGTTGAGTGTTCGGACCAGTCGTCGGGTCATTGCGTGAACGAGGGATGCCTCCAGTACAAGCTGATGGCAGGCGCCGGTGATACGCAAATCGTGAGCAGTGCCGGCGCGCGCGATTGGGCGGCGGCGGCGCGAGGCAACCAATATACGTGCCTGGGCACCGGGACATCACGCTGGCGAGCGAGGCGCGAGTCGTATACTCTACCGGCGCATTCGCACGACCGGTCCGACCGGAGCCACGGCGCTCCGATGTTCCCTTGCCTGCTCCCTCCGCGACGACACAGCGACCATGT
>JBOHTE010000344.1:0-1181 GCA_050733555.1 Gemmatimonadaceae bacterium
GTGGTACGCTCCCTGATTCAGGCGGCGACGAACTCGTGACTGACGTGCGAGACCAGATCACGCAGCCACCCGTGATCGCCTGTGCGAATCGGATCCTGGACGAGGCGCATGAAGCCCAGGCGAGCGACATCCACCTGGAAGCGACACGCGCGGGGCTCGTCGTGCGCTACCGCATTGACGGGGTGCTCGTCCCGGGCCCCGCGCTTCGCCCCGAGCTCGCGCACCCGGTCATCTCAAGGATCAAGTTGCTCAGCAATCTGGACATCGCCGAGCGCCGCCGGCCGCAGGATGGCCGCCTCCGGATCCGGCTTAGCACTCGTGAGCTGGACCTCCGCGTGGCCACCGTGCCGACGCTGTTCGGTGAGAGCGTGGTGCTCCGGCTCCTCGATCAGGGCGGGCGGCCAGTCAGCCTGGACGCCTTGGGCATGCCAGCGCCCATTCTCGAGGGCATGCGCGAGGTGTCGGCCAAGCCGCACGGACTCGTGCTCGTCACCGGGCCCACCGGCTCGGGGAAGACGACGACGCTCTACGCCGCGCTTCAGACGCGGAATGCCCAGGCGGAGAAGATTCTCACGGTCGAAGACCCCATCGAGTATCAACTGAACGGGATCACGCAGATCCCCGTGCATCGGGACGCCGGCGTGTCCTTCGCCACGGCGCTCCGCGCGATGCTGCGGCAGGACCCGGACGTGGTCATGGTGGGCGAGATGCGCGATCCCGAGACGGCCGCCATCGCTGTGCAGGCCGCGATGACGGGGCACCTGGTCTTCTCCACGGTGCACACGAACGACGCCCTGGGCGCCATTCCCAGGCTCATTGATCTGGGCGTTCCGGCGTATCTCGTGGCGGCGACCTTGGAGGCCGCACTGGCGCAGCGGTTGGTGCGGCGCATCTGCCCCGCGTGCCGCGAGGAGTACACGCCGGCGCCGGAACACGTGGCGCTCCTGGCGGGCGCGGGCACGATGCCCTCAACGCTCACGCGCGGCGCCGGCTGCGCTGCGTGCAGGCAAACAGGCTACCGCGGGCGCGTCGGAGTGTTCGAATGGCTGCCCGTGACCGATGCGCTCCGCGACGCCGTAGCGCACGGCGCCTCCCGTGCCGACTTGCGGCGGCTCGCGCATGATGCGGGACTCCGAGTGCTCGCGAGAGACGGCTGGGCGAAGATCACACAGGGACTCACC
>JBOHTE010000345.1:0-17234 GCA_050733555.1 Gemmatimonadaceae bacterium
TGCGATGGGAGTGGGGCGCGGCGCGCGCCGGAGCGTTCACGGTGCTCTATGGCCGCGTCGAGCCGCCCGACAGCTCAGCGGCCCACGCGCCGCTCTTTCTCTACCTCGTGGACTCACTCGGGTTCCGCGCGGTATTCCGGCCAGCGCGCATTGTCTACGCGGATACGCGCGTGATCACGGTGCACGGCGTGCCGGTACGCGTCCCGCGGTCCGCGGTGCTCGCGGACGTGCGCGGGGATGACACGCTGCGTGTCACGCTGGACATCCAGGACGCCATCGGCACGGACACGCGTGGCACCATGCTGCGGCGCGGCAGCCGGAGCGCCGTGCGCGAGCCGTATTTCATCCAGATGAAGGGCCGGGCCACGCTGGATGGCTGGATCGGCGGCGCGCGGGTGCACGGCGAGGGGAACGGCTTCTTCGAGACCTATCGCGCGGCCGAGCCGTGAATCGGCAGCCACGCGTGGACGCGCGATCGCTCAGTTCCGCCCCGCGATCCACCCGACGACCGCTCCGATGATCGCGCCGGCGATCGCGCCGGTTTCCCCCGACAACGATCCAATCGCGCCGCCGAAAATGGCGCCGGAAACGCCGACCAGTGACTCGCTCAAGAGCGGGTGCGCGGGGTCGCCCTCGTCGGGCATGGCGTACGGATCGGCATCAGCATCCGCAGATGTGGGGCGAGTCAACTCCTCGAACAGTGCATGCGTGCTGGACACGGGAGGAGGAACGTACGAACTGTCTTCGCGCTGTGGGGCCTGCTCTTCGGCCTGTACTTCGTTCTGACGTACCTCCATGGCTTCTCCGAGGGAACCCATACGATTCAATCTATATGACGAGGCAAATCCGGTACCGTCAGGACCCGGGATTGACAGGATTCCCGTACGGAGTACGACGCCACCGTTGCCGGCCGCCCTCGAGTCCCGGCACTTGACAGTCTTCATGCGTGGCGTCCCATTCTTTCCATGCCTTCGAGCGTTCGACTCGGCACGCAAGGATGGAACTACGACGCCTGGGTGGGACCGTTCTATCCGTCCGGGACGCGTCCCGTGGATTTCCTCGCGACCTACGCCCGGGCGTTCGACACGGTGGAGGTGGATGCCACCTTCTATGCGATTCCGCCCGGAAAAACCGTGCAGGGGTGGGCCGCCCGTACGCCCGGCGACTTCTGCTTCGCGCTCAAGCTGCCTCAGGAGATCACGCACGAACGTCGCCTCCGGGACTGCGCCGACCTGATGGCCCTGTTCGTCGAGCGCATCCGCGAGCTGGGCGCGAAGCTCGGGCCTGTGCTCATTCAGCTCGGTCCGGACTTCGGACCCGCCGAGCTGCCCGCGCTCGTCAGCTTTCTCCCGACGCTTCCCCCGGACATTCGCTTCGCCGTCGAATTCCGGCAGCGCGGCTGGATCCACGACGGCGTGCTCGCGTTGCTCGCCGAACATCGTGTCGCGCTCGCGCTCACCGATGCCCGCTGGATTCCGCGTCGTTCGATGCTGGCGCTCGCCGAACGGCCGACTGCGGATTTCGCCTATCTGCGATGGATGGGGCCGAACCGCGACGTCGTGGATTACTCACGGGTCCAGTTCGATCGCTCGCGCGAAATGGAGTCGTGGTCGGAGGCGATCCTGATGCTCATTCAGAAGGTGACGGCCGTGTACGGCTACGTGAACAACCACTATGCCGGGCACAGTCCGGCGTCCGTGCGGCAGATGCAGCAGCTCCTGGGGCAGAAGCCCGTGGACCCGAGTGAGCTCGGCGAGCAGATGACGCTCTTCTGAGCGGCGCGCTGCTACCTTGCGACATGCGTTGGACCACCATCGTTGCGTTCATCGTGTCGCTCGCGCTGGCGACACTCTTCGGCAGGCTCGGGATCTGGCAGTTGCACCGCCTGGCGGAGCGGCGCGCCTTCAACGCGGAGCTCTCGGGCCGGATCTTCGCCAGTCCGGTCGCGCCAGCCGCACTGCCCGCGGATACGGCGCTCGCCAACTATCGCCGCGTGCGCGTGACGGGCACGTTCGACTACGATCAGCAGATCGTGATCACGGGGCGATCGCGCCAGGGCGCGCCCGGTGTCTATCTGGTGACCCCGCTCAGGCCGGACAGCGGCGGGCGCGCGATTCTCGTCAACCGTGGCTGGGTCTATTCGCCCGATGCGTCGTCCGTGAACAAGTCGCTCTGGTTCGAACCCGGTCATACCACCGTGGAAGGGTACGTCTCACCGGTTCCAGCGGCGTCGGCGAACGATCCCGAGGCGGTGAACAATCCGCGTGCGGTGCGCTGGCTGGACGCGACGCGCATCGCGTCGCTGCTGCCATATCCCGCCGCGCCCTTCCAGGTGATCGACCTCTCGCCGGGAACGCCCGATGAAGGCGCGCCGACGCGGCTCACCGTACCCGAGATGGATGACGGGCCGCACAGGAATTACGCGATCCAGTGGTTCACCTTCGCACTGATCGCGCTGTACGGGGCGGGGTATCTGCTCTGGCTCGAGCGCGCCAAGAAGCCGGGAATCGTGGCGGCAGGGAACAGGTAGTCGGCATGACACGGTGGCGTGCCCGTTGCCCGTTTCCATTCCGCTCGGCACCACATGTACTTTTCAGCACCACAACCACGCAGTGAACTGACCATGGCAGACGCGAAGCATGCCCTGGCCTCCGAGCAGGAGGCGCGCGACGTCGCGGAAGCGGCGCGGGAGAGCGAGTGGAGGGAGCCCAGTTTTTTGCAGGAGCTCTTTCTCGGTCGCTTCCGGCTCGACCTGATCCATCCCTATCCCGCGCAGAGCCGCGAGGAGGCGGAGCGGGCCGCGCCGTTCATGGAGAAGCTCCGCGATGTGCTCGAGCGCCTGGACTCGGACGAGATCGATCGCACGGGTGACATTCCCGAGTCGGTGGTGCAGGAACTGCGCGACATCGGCGCGTTCGGCATCAAGATCCCGGAAGAGTACGGCGGCCTGGGCCTCTCACAAACGAGCTACGTGCGCGCCATGGGCATGGTGACGTCGAAGGATGGCTCGCTCACGGCGCTGCTCTCGGCGCACCAGTCCATTGGCGTTCCGCAGCCGCTCAAGCTGTTCGGCACCGAGGCGCAGAAGCAGGCGTACTTTCCGCGCCTCGCGAAGGGCGCGATTTCGGCGTTTGCGCTCACGGAGGTCGATGCGGGAAGCGACCCGGCCAACATGCACACCACGGCCACGCCGAGTGAGGACGGCTCGTACTTCGTGCTGAACGGCGAGAAGCTGTGGTGCACGAACGGCACGCGCTGCGAGTTGATGCTGGTGATGGCGCGCACGCCGGATCAGATCGTGGAGGGCAAGCCCCGCAAGCGCATCACGGCATTCATCGTGGAGAATTCCTGGCCGGGCGTCGAGATTCTGCACCGCAATCACTTCATGGGCCTCAAGGCCATCGAGAACGCGGTGCTCCGGTTCACGAACGTCAAGGTGCCGCGCGAGAACATTCTCTGGGGCGAAGGCAAGGGGCTCAAGCTGGCGCTCATCACGCTCAACACGGGGCGGCTCACGCTCCCGGCGAGCGCGGCGTATGCCGCGAAGCAGATGGTGCGCGTGTCGCGAGAATGGGGGAACGAGCGCGTCCAGTGGGGGCAGCCCATTGGCAGGCACGAGGCCATCGCGCAGAAGATCGCGAAGATGACGGCCAACACGTTCGCCATGGAATCGATTGCGGAGCTGGCGAGCGCGATGGCGGATCGCGGCGGCTATGACATCCGGCTCGAAGCCGCCATTGCCAAGATGTGGAACACGGAAGCCGGATGGCGCATCGTGGATGACGCGATCCAGATCCGCGGCGGGCGCGGCTACGAGACGGCGGACTCGCTGCGGGCGCGCGGCGAACGGCCGATTCCGCTGGAGCGCGCGATGCGCGACTTCCGCATCAACCTGATCTTCGAGGGATCATCGGAAATCATGCGGCTGTTCATCGCGCGCGAGGCGGTGGACGTGCACTTTCGCACAGCGTTCGACGTCGTGAATCCCAAGGCGACCGGCAAGGAGAAGCGTGCCGCGCTCCTGCGGTCGGCGAAGTTCTACCCCACCTGGTACGCGTCGCAATGGGTGGGCGGACGCACGTCGTACTCGGAGTTCGGCGCGCTCGACCGGGAACTCAGGTACATCGAGAAGACCACGCGCCGCCTGGGGCGGTCCATCTTCCACGCCATGGTGCGGCTGGGCCCGAGGCTCGAAAAGCGGCAGATGGTACTCTTCCGCGCGGTGGACATTGGTGCGGAACTGTTCGCGATGGCGGCAACCTGCTCTCGGGCTTACGCGCTGGTCAGGGCGGGCGATGCGAATGCGGGGGATCTGGCGTCGCTCTTCTGTCGCGAAGCACGGCTCCGCATTGCGGATCACTTCCGGATGCTGTTCGGCCCCAACGATGCCGCCCTGTACAGTATTTCGCAGCGCGTGCTGAAGGGCGAGTTCCAGTGGCTGGAAGAGGGGATCGTGAACATGGAGCGAAGCGCCGTGGACGTGGCGGCGGCAACATAGGGGCAGCCCCATGGGCTGCCCCCATCCTTACTGCACGGCGCGTCCGGCGTCCAGAAATCCCTGTCCGAAGAACGCGTCCTTGCCCGGCGTGCCGAGATCCGTCGCCGAGGCGCGAAGCCTGGCGCGAAGCTGCGCGGGCGTCATGTGTCCATAGCGCGTCACGAGCAGTGCGGCGACGGCGGACGCGTGCGGAGCCGCCATGCTGGTACCCGTGGCCCACCCCCAGCCACCGGCAATCGTGCTGAACACCCAGTCGAAGACATAGCACGGCTCCACCACGCCGACCGCACAGAGTGCATCCGGGTTTTCCCTCAGGTACGTGTCGGTGCCACCGGGCGCCGCAAAGTCAATGCGCGACTGGCCTGAATTGGAGAACAGCGCGGGTACATCGAGATCGGTGCTCGGGTCCACGGCCCATCCCACGGGTCCCGTTGCGGCAATCGACAGCACGTCGGGATCATCGGCCGGGATGATCGTGGTGTTGCTGTCGTGGTTGCGGTTCAGACCGTCATTCCCAGCGGCGACAATGACAGTGCTTCCCTTCTGATTGGCATACGTCGTGGCACGATTCACCACGTTCACCAGCTCACCAACGTCACGGGCCGTGGCGACGTTGCCGGCCGCATCCACGAAGCCGCTGCGCGGCAGCGGCGGAGACTCAATACTCATGTTGATGATGTCCGCGCCGTGGTCGGCGGCGTACACGATGCCCTCGATGATGCCGCTGAAGGATCCGCTCTCGGTTGTCTCCGACAGCACTTTCACGGCGACGATATGCGTCTGCGGCGCCACGCCCACGACACCAAAGCCATTGGCGGCCGCGGCGATGATGCCGGCCACGTGGGTCCCGTGGTTGAAGTAGAAGCCGGGTGTGACGCACGCCGTCTCGCCGGGCACGAACGAGGTGCTCGCCTGGATGTCGAGGTTCGGGGTCAGATCGGGATGCGTGCAGTCAATGCCGCTGTCCAGGATGTACACCGTGGCACCCTGACCGAAGTCTCCTGCATTCCACGCCTGCTGCGAGTGCACCGCCTGCAGATTCCACTGCAGAAACTGAAACGGCTCGGCGATGACCACGTTCGGCGTTGCGTCCGCTGCCGCGCGCTCCGGGACGGCGGCCCGTCCCTACTCACCGGGAATCCATTTCACATCGAGATCCGGTATCACCGACTGCACGCCGGAGAGTCGGGACGCGTTCGTCGCGAGAGCCGTACCGGGCGCGGACACGAAGGCAAGGCCGATCTGCGGCAGCGACGCGGTAATCGTTCCACCGTATTTCGCGACCTGGTCGCTCAGTGAGGACGGGATGCTGTTCGCGTTGGCGACCACGATGTAGTGCCTGGTGTGGAGCGACGCGCCGACGTTCAGGGACTGCGCGGGAGGGGGGCTTGTGGGTGCTGCATCCGAGCACGCTCCCATGACCACCGCGCTCACGAGGATACTGCCGACAACGAATCGCCGCATCGCCCGCCTCCTGGCGAAAGTTGGACACTCGAGCGCGCTGCTGCGCGCGTATCGGACTGGCAGGCTACCTTACGGCCGGGCTCGGACGATGGCAAGACCGGTGACGGCGCAGCGGACTGCGGCGTGGCGGACCCCGGCGTGGCGGATCCGCTCGGCTCCCGGATCAACCGGACACGAGCACCGCGCGTGCGACGTTGAAGTAGATCACGAGGCCGGCGACGTCCACGAAGGAGGCCACGAAGGGCGAGGACGCGATGGCCGGGTCGAAGCCGAGTCGCGTGAGCAGCAGTGGCAGCGCCGCGCCGACCACCGTTCCGGTGAGCACCACCAGCAGCAGCGTGACGCCCACGACGCCCGCGATGCCCATCCCGTTCCCCCACATGAGCGCACGCACGAGTCCGATCGCTCCGAGGAAGACCCCCAGCGCGATGCCCTGACCGAGTTCGCGCACGATCACGCGGACGGCGTCGCGAAGGTGCACGTCGCCCACCGCGAGCGCGCGCGTGATGAGCGTGGCCGACTGCGATCCCGAGTTGCCGCCGGAGCTGATGATGAGCGGTACGAAGAACATGAGCGCGATCGCGCTCTCCAGCAGGGCCTGATAGTGCCGGAGCGCAGTGCCCGTGAACATCTCCTCGACGAAGAGCAGAATGAGCCAGCCGCCGCGTTTGCGGGCGATCTCCCAGAAGCTGACGGCGAAGTACGGCGCCTCGAGCGGCTGCACCGCGCCGAGCCGCTGGACGTCCTCCGTCTGCTCTTCCACGAGTGCGTCGATCACATCGTCCACCGTGACGACGCCCAGAATGCGTCCGACGCCATCCACGACCGGCACCGCGACCAGGTCGTACTTGCTGGTCACGCGCGCGACTTCCTCACGGTCGGCGGTGGCCGGCACCGTGATGACATCCGTCCACGCGAGGTCCCCGATGCGCGATCCTTCCGGCGCCGCGAGCAGTTCGCGGAGCGAGAGGACCCCGCGCACGCGCCCCGCGGCATCCGTGGTGTAGACACTGTGCATCGCTTCGCGCCGGCCGCCGCGCGCGACGGCGCGCACGCTCGTCAGCGCGTCCTCCACGGACATGTGCTCCGGCACCGAGACGAACTCGGTGGTCATGATGCCGCCGGCGGACTCCGGCGGGTAGGCGAGCAGTCGCTCGGTCTCGCCACGTGCGTCGCCGGTGATCTCCGCGAGGATCTCCTCGGCGTGCGCTTCCTCAAGCTCGTCGAGGATGTCGGCGCGATCGTCCGGCGTCATTTCCGACACGAGCGCGGCCGCCTGCGTGGTGCTCATCGCTTCGAGCACGTCGGTGCGCAGCTCCTCGCTGAGATACTCGAGCACATCGGCGGCGCGCGCGGGCGGCAGCGCGCGCAGGAGGAGGCGGACCTGATCCGCCTCGAGCGTCGCGGCCACGTCCGCCAGGTTGGCCGGGTGCATTTCCTCGGTCTCCGCGGCGATGTCCGCGGGCGAATCCCTGAGCATCGACAGGAGATCGGGCCCGATGAGCGCGGCGACGGGGCTGTTTCGGGGGTCGGACATGGCAGGCTCGAAGGCGAGACGGTTTGCTGTTCGCTACCCGCTATCACTTCCCAGGAGTGATGCGTCAGCTTCAATCGCGCGGGAAGTTACCTTGGGGGCGGCGATGCGAACAAGCCACGAGCAGCGGAAGTGCTGTCTACAGCGTGGGTAGCTGGCGCCTCACCGGGCGACACGCGACCATCGTACAGCCGGCGAGCTCGATCGCGTTGGCGAGCTGGTCGGGAGTCACCGCCGCGGCGTGGTCCACGATCGCGTGGCCAATCCGCGCGTCGGCGCGTATGACGCCCGGCACGCCGCTCAACGCCGTGTACACCGCCTGCACGGCGTGGCGTGACAGCATTCCGTCGATCAGGATGTCCGAACGCATCGGCGACACAGTGATTCACTCCTCCGGAATGTCGCGTTTCCCCGCGCCATGGCTTCCCTGGGCCATGGCTCCCCTGCGCCATGAACTCCAATGTGCGTATCCGCCACCCTGTTGGGTACGGGTGACGCTATCCTTGGCAGGAGCACGTGGGTCGCGTCATCATTACCGGTGTCAACGGCACGGTGTGCATCCCGCTGATCCTGCAACCGTGTCATGCTGGCACCGGTGACAGCCGGTTTGAGTATAGATCACCACCATCCTCCGCTCCGACATGCCGACTATATCGTTTCTGGGTCTTGGCGCCATTGGAACTCCCATGGCGCGCCATCTCGCGCAGCCGCCCTTCGAGCTCACGGTGTGGAATCGCACACGCGAGAAGGCGCTGGCGTTTGGGCGCGACAGCGGCGCGCGCGTCGCCGACACGCCGGCTGATGCGGCGCGCGGAGCGGCGTTCATCGTGACGTGCCTGTCGACGTCGGCCGATGTCGAGTCGCTGCTGGACGGAAGCGACGGATTGCTCGCGGGAGTTGCGCCTGGCACGACCGTCATCGATTGCACCTCGGGTGATCCCGCGACCTCGCGGCGCATCGCGACCGCGCTCGCGGCGCACGGTGCGGACTTCATGGACGCGCCCGTGAGCGGCGGGACCGGCGGAGCGGAGCAGGGTACGCTGACCGTGATGTGCGGCGGTGACGCCACCGTATTCGAGCGCATCCGCCCGGTGATCGGCGCGTTCGGCGGCAAGCTCGTACACTGTGGGGTGGTGGGCACGGGCGATGCACTGAAGTCCGTGAACAACGCGTTGCTCGCGGTGCATGTCTGGTCCACGGGCGAAGGGCTCGCCGCGCTGGCGAAAGCTGGTGTGCGTCCCGCCGTCGCGCTGGACGTGATCAACGCATCGAGCGGCCGCAGCAACACGTCCGAGCATCTCTTTCCCGAGCGGGTGCTCACGCGCGCGTTCCCGCGGACATTTCGCCTGGCGCTTCTCGACAAGGATATCGGGATCGCCGCCGGCGTCGCGCGGGAACAGCGTGTGGCATCGCCGCTGCTGCAGCTCACCGCGGAGCTGTTCCGCGCCGCGCATCAGGAGCTGGGTGAGGAGGCAGACCACCTTGAGGCCGTCCGATTGATCGAACGCCGTAGCGGAGTGGAGATCGCATGACGGAAACAACACACGGCGCGACAGACCGGGTGTCATCGACCGCGCGGATTCGCACGCGCTTCCCCGCGCTGGAGCGGCGGCATCAGGGCGAGCGCGTGGCGTACTTCGACGGGCCCGGCGGCACGCAGGTGCCGCGCGAGGTGGTCGCCGCAATGACGGACTACCTCTATCACCACAACGCGAACACGCGCTGGCCGTTTCCCACCAGCATCGAGACCGACGAGGCGGTGGCCAGTGCCCGCGCCGTCCTCGCGGACTTCGTGAACGCCGAGCCGGATGAAATCGTGTTTGGTCTCAACATGACGACGCTGACCTTTCACCTGGCGCGCGCGATCGGACGGCAGCTGAGTCGGGGCGACGAGATCATCGTGACGGAGCTGGATCATCACGCGAACGTCGCACCATGGCAGGCGGTGGCCGAGGAGCGCGGCGCCGCGCTGCGCACGGTGCGGATGGATCCGGCCACGGGGCAGCTCGACCTCCGCGACCTGGAAGACGCCTTCAATCCGCGCAGCCGGGTGCTGGCAATCGGCGCGGCGTCCAATGCACTGGGCACCATGAACGACGTGGCGCACGCCGTGGCGCTGGCGCGGACGATGGGCACCCTGACGTTCGTGGACGCCGTCCACTCCGCCCCGCACGCGCTCGTCGATGTGCGCGAGCTGAACTGTGATTTTCTCGCGTGTTCGGCGTACAAGTTCCACGGGCCGCACGTTGGCGTGTTGTACGGGAAGCGCGACCGGATCGCGTCGCTCGACGTCCCCAAGGTGGCGGCCGCGCCCGACGTGGGGCCCGAGCGACTGGAGACGGGCACGCAGAACCACGAGGGCATCGTGGGTGCGGCAGCGGCCGTCGAATTCCTCGCGTCGCTCGCTCCAGGCGACTCGCGCCGCGCGAAGCTGCAGCGCGCCTTTGCGACGCTGCACCAGCGCAGCACCACGCTGTTCGCGCGCCTCTGGCACGGGCTGAACGCCATCCCCGGCGTGCGACTCTACGGTCCACCGCCGGACGCGCTCCGCACGCCCACGGTCTCGTTCACCGTGAACGGCCTGCCGAGCGGCGAGGTGGCCCGCCTCCTCGCGGCGCGCGGCGTGTTCGTGTCGAGTGGCGACTTCTACGCCACGACCGTAGTCGAGCGCATGGGCGTCGGCGCGGAGGGCTTCGTGCGCGCGGGGTGTGCGTGCTATACGACGGATGCGGAGGTGGACCGGCTGGTGGGAGGGGTGGGGGATTTGATACGGTAGGGCGGCGCGCTCCGCTGCGCGACGCTTCCCGCAGGCCGCTGCCGCAGGCAGGCGGCCGCTTCCCGCAGTTACCAGCTCACGTACCGCGACCCCGGATTCCACAACGTCCAACTGCTGTACCCCGCATCGTACACGGCGCGCTTCTGTTCCTCGATCTCGTGCGGGCCATAGGGCGGCTGGCCGAGGGTGAACGCCTGCAGCCAGGGACGCACGTGGGTCCTGCTGGTGATGCCCAACTTCTGGTCGCGCTCACGCGCCCGGCGAATTGCCGTGACGATGATCCGGTATGGCTCCGCGTTCGGGTGCGCCACGCCGAAGGCGCCACGCGGATAGTGCGACGGATACACCATGGGCAGCAGCACATCCGTCACGGGCGAGAGCGCCTCCCATTCCTGTCCCACCTCCAGCGCGCCGTTCACCGTCGTCACGAGTCCGAAAATGTCGGCCGTACAGCGCGCTCCCGCCGCGTGAATGCGGGGACACGCCGCGCGGAAAAAGGTCGCCAGCGCCTGCGGCTTCGTGGTGGTGCCCGCATCGCGAAAGACCTGCGGCGGAAGGCTCCGGTATGGTTCCGGAAAGCGGATGTAGTCGAACTGGATCTCGGTGAATCCCATTCTCGCCATTTCCTCGGCCACGCGGATGTTGTACTCCCAGATCGTGTGGTCGTACGGATCCACCCACGTGAGTCCCTTCTTGTCGCGCCAGGGCGCACCGCCCGGCTGGCGGATCACGTGGTCGGGGTTGAGACGCGCCGCCACCGAGTCCTTGAACACCACAATGCGCGCGATCGGAATGATGTGGTGCGCGTGAAGCGTGTCGAGCAGCGCCGCGAGATGCGGAATGGTGCCGCCGCGTCCCGCGTTGCGCGACACCAGCGTGTCCGGTGAATCGAAGTTGAGGCCGAATTCGTCCTTGACATCGATGACGAAGGCGTTGATTTCGGTGGAATCCGCGACGGCGATGAGCTGTCGCATCCGGCGTGCGCTCTGCGCCGCGAACCGGTTGACGTAGATCGCGTGAACCGGAGTGGTGTCGGACAGGAGGGCGGTGAGCGCGGCCGACGGAGTGTGTTCGCTGGCGGTGTCCGGTGCCGCCGTCGTGGCGGCACGGGCCGTGGAATCCGTGGCGGCACGCGGCGTGCGAGCGGCTTCGCCCACACCGCAGGCGGTGAGCGCGAGGAAGACGAACGGGATGCTGCGCATGTCAGTGAGGTGTTCCGAATGGCGGGGGTGACAGAACCGGCGCGAAATGTACTACGTCCCCCTCGAGAACTGTACGACGAGCAGGCGCCGATCGTCACAGGGTATATTTGGAGGACGATGCCGCGTCGCGCCCCCGTGCTTGTCCTGCTCCTCCTCGCCGCGTGCCGGACGGAGAAGCCCGCACCGCCCCGGGCGGAATTCCTGGTCGCGGCGGGAGATTCGACCTTCTGGGTGAAGTCCACTCCGGACGGCGTGCGCGCCCGGGGCTCGCCGCTGCAGCTCGCGCACTACGGGGGCCGCTTCTACGAGATCTACGTCGTGGACGACGATCGCTCGTATACGGATGCCTCCATCGTCGGGCAGCAGGTGTGGCGTCGCGATCTGATCGGCGGGGATTCGGCGCTCATCTTCCGGGACACGACCATCGAGGGGATCGAGCGGTGGTATACGCGCACGCATCCCGATGATGTTCCCCTGGATGCGGACGAGGATCTGGACCCCGATCCGAGCGTCACCGCGTCGAGCGAGATCGACGTGCTCGATCAGTTCGGGCCGTACGTGACCTTCGAATATCGTGCGGATCTTTCGGTGCGCGGCAGTGACGATTGGCACGTCGCGCGACACGGCGTGCTCGATCTGCGTCGCGGTGGCGCAGCACCGCTGGCGAGGCTCTTCGGCGGGCAGAATGCCGCGAAGCTGTTCCGTCGCGGACGGTTGCTCTATTCACAGGAGCTGGACTCCGTGCTCGCCTCGCGCGACGTGCGGGCGCGGGCGGCGGCGAGCGCCATTGGCGACTTCCAGTTCGATTCATCGAGCTTCGGACTGATGACGGTGAACCACGCGCCGGCGGTGCAGTTCGTGGCCCCCGGGCGCGGCGCCCGGGCGGGAGGGTTGCTGCTGCCGCTGCCACCCATTCGTGCGGCGAGGGAGCCGTGGTGGGACAGCTCCTCCGCGGTCCTGGCCGCGAGCACCGATACGAGTGGTGATCACTGGACGCACGCGGGCTATACTGTCGTCGCGCGCGAAGAGCCTGATGGAGGAGGCGAAGATCTCTCCCTCGTGGATGTGAGCGGAAGGCGGTGGCCCATCGGGCGCGTGCCCGAGCCGGTGCGCCGCGTGTACTGGCTCGATCCGCCCGGCACCGACAGCACGACCCTGCGCGCGCTGGCGCGCGCCTTCGACGAAGCCGCACTCTACTCGGACGAATCCCGAACCGCCATGACCAATTCCAACCCGACGGACCGTCGTGATGACCGATCTGGCAAGCCCGTGCACGAGTCCCGGCACGAGACATCGGAGATCATGATGCCGCACCATGCGAACGTGCTGGGCCACGTATTCGGTGGTGTGATTCTCTCCATGATGGATCGCACCGCCGCGGTGGCCGCGATTCGCCATGCGCGCGCCAACTGCGTCACGGTGTCGGTGGACCGCGTGGATTTTCGCGAGCCGATCCACGTGGGTGATCTCGTCATCATGAAGGCCAGCGTGAACTACGCCGGCCGCACGTCCATGGAAATCGGTGTACGGGTGGACGCGGAGAACATGCTGAACGGTGCGCGGCGCCACACGAACTCGTGCTATCTCACCTTCGTCGCGATCGATCGCAACGGGCGCCCGATCGCGGTCCCGCCCGTCATTCCGGAAACGAGCGTCGAGGAACGCCGCTACGCGGCCGCCATGGAGCGACGACGGAGACGGCTGGAAGAGCGCGCGGCAGAGGAAGCGCTGTAGCGGGCGCCTGAGCGCTCACCGGCCTTCGAGGTCCCGTTCTCCCGGAGTCGTCCGTGTCGCCCGACCCTGGCCGGGGTGCGTCTTCGCCTCGTGGAAGCGTTCGCCCTTCGCCTGAATGTCGGCCACGAATCCCTCGAACTGCCGCGACGTGAGTGCTTCCGCGATTCCCGGAATGAGTCCCTTTACCACCGTGATTCGCTCGGCGAGGGTGAGACTGTTGGCGCGCTCCACCAGACGACGAATTCCGGGGTGATCCATCCAGTCGGTCTGCTTGCTGGTTGTCATGCTGGGCATCCTCCGCGCGGGAGGTAAAGGAGCAACGCGCCGCGCCGCTCCTTCACCTTTGCCGCCGCGTGCACTTCCGTCAAGAGCGAGGAGCAGGTCACGGGTCAGCCCGCACGACTGTCTCGATGCGGTGCCGATGCAGCGACAGGCAATCCCTGGGCAGCTCTGCTGGCGCTCCCTTGCCCCTGCCGCAGCAGCATCACAGGATTCCCACCATGAAGATGTTTACTGTTGAACAGGCCAACCGTACGCTCCCGCTCCTGCGCCGTATCGTGGCGGACATTGTCGCCACGTACCCGCGCTGGCAGGAGCGCGTGACCGAGATCGAATTGATTGCCGGCGTGTCCACCGCGTCGAATCCCGACGCCAGACTGGAACCGCTGGAGCGTGAAGCACAGGCGCTCGCGGCGGAGATCGCGGGATACATTCGCGAGATCGAGGACGTGGGCGCCGAGTACCGCATGCCGGCGGACGCTGGCCTGGTGGACTTCCCCGGCGAAATCGCGGGGCGACACATATTCCTCTGCTGGCGGATGGGCGAGCACGCCGTGGGGTACTGGCACGACGTCGACGCCGGTTTTGCCGGGCGCCAGCCGCTCATCCCTCAGGCAGTGGGCTAGCCATTCCACTCTTCAGCCAGGTCGCGATGAAGGAATTTCGTTCTTCCGACGGCTCGGTGTGGCTCGTCGAGGTGCTGCTGCCGGGCGCGAGTAATGCACTGGTGGCATTTCGTCATCCCGACGGCCGAATGGCGCGCAAGGACCGCTACAACTGGTACAACGCTGCGGTACCGGGCGCGACAGACGTGACGAGTCGGCTGGACACCGGCGAAATCGAGCGGTCGCTCGGTCATGACGAGCTCGCTCGGCTCTTCCGGCGGTCCATGCTCATCTCCGCCGCGGACAATCCGCTGGGAATTCCAGTGACCACTTCGGGGTAAAAACAGACAGGGGTGGTTTCCTTCCACGCCAATCGGGCACATATTGGCCAGTCCATTTCAATGGGGGTCGTCCCATGGCCGGCATGGTTCGCAGGACTCTTAGCGGCGGTTCGATCGGATTGCTCATTCTCGCGCTGGCTGCGTGCAAGTCTGGTGAGCAGAAAGCGGCGAATGGGGATCTGATGCTGCATGGCACGGTGCACATGGTGCAGAGCGATTCCGGCGGAACGTGCTGGAAGTTCCAGTCCACCAAGGGGAACAGCTACGAACTGCAACCGGCTCAGGTGCCGAGCACGCTGCTGGTGGACGGCGCGAGCGCAGTGGTGGAAGCCAAGCCGCGTTCCGGCGGGAGCTTCTGCAACCTTGGCCAGATCATTGACGTGGTGAAGGCCGATTCGATCTCGGCCGGCGCCGCGCCAGCTACCTCGTCGGACTAGACTCGTTGCGCGACGGCGCGCCAGGTGGCGCGCCGCCCGGCGCACGGTCGGCGGCGCTGTTGGCCGCGCTGTCAGCCGCATAAGGAATCTCGATGTCCATTCCGTCGCGAGCCGCGACGGTGTCCGGGAAGAGCTCGCGCGCTTCGCGCACGAGTTCCTGCGCATCACGGGAGTAGCGCGCGGAGAAGTGGGTGAGCACCAGCCGTCGTACGCCGGCGCTGCGTGCCACCTGCGCCGCTTCCCGTGCCGTGGAATGTCCGGTTTCTGTCGCGCGCGCGGCTTCCTCGTCCCCGAACGTGGCTTCGTGCACGAGCAGATCGGCGTCGCGCGCGAGTGACACGGTAGCGTCCGTGGGTCGCGTATCGCCGGAGAGCACGAGCGTCCGCCCCGGACGCGTGGGCCCGACCAGCGCCTGAGGCTGGATCACGCGTCCATCGGGCAACGTGACCGTCATGCCGCGGTGGATCTGTCCCCAGAGCGGGCCCTCCGGTACGCCCAGCTCGCGCGCCAGATCGGGATTGAAGCGACCGCGACGCTCCGGCTCCACCAACGCGTAGCCGAACGCGGCCGCGCCACGGTGGTCGGCCGGCGATGCGACGATCTCGTAGCCGTTGCGCGCGACGCGCTGCCCCGGCTCGAGCTCGGTGATCTCCAGCGGGAAGCCAACGCGATCCACGCCGAAATGCGTCGCGCTTCGCAGAATGCGGCTGGCACCGCGCGGTCCCCAGAGGCGCATCGCGGACTCGCGTCCCTGCAGCGCGAGTGTGCGGAACAGCCCGACCACGCCAATCACGTGGTCGCCGTGAAAGTGCGTGAAGAAAATGTCGTTCAGCGCGAAGGAGATGCCGTAGCGCATCATCTGGCGCTGCGTGCCCTCGCCACAGTCGAACAGCAGCGTCTCCCCTTCGCGGATGACGGCGATGGACGAGACGCCGCGCTCCACCGTGGGCCGCGCGGCCGATGTGCCAAGGATGCGAACCGAGAGAGACATTGGACTGCGGAATATACTGACGACGGGTGGCGCAGATGCACGCACCAGCCGTGCCTCTTCTCTCCGCTACCAGCGACCAGCGACCAGCGACCAGCGACCAGCGACCGCCGTTCAACCAGCTACCAGCGCATCCCATCGCTCGCGATCGATATTGCCGCCGGTCAGCACCACAGCGACGTCGCCGTCAACCGGTGGACGATATCCCGAGCGCAGCGCCGCCACGCCCACCGCGCCGGAGCCCTCCACCACCAGCCCTTCCTCGCGCCAGAGCCACGCGATGGCGGCGGCGATCTCGTCTTCGGTGACGGTGATCATGTCATCGAGCACGCGGCGACCGGTCTCGAATCCGGTCTCTTCGATGGCACCCGCGAGCCCATCGGCCAGCGTGGGCGCCACGGGAACGGGGACGATTCTGCCAGCTTCGAGCGAGCGCGCCATGGCGGCGGTCTGATCGCTCTGTGTCCCGACGATTCGTATCTGCGGCGCAACCGCATCGAGCAGCGCGGCGCAGCCGCCGAGGAGTCCACCGCCGCCCACCGGCACCACGAACGTGGCGAGATCGGGAAGCTCTTCGATGATCTCGAGGGCGATGGTTCCCTGTCCCGCGAGGAGCGGGTCCCCCCGCTCGGGGTGCACGTGGGTCGAGCCGTGCTCCGCCGCGAACGCCGTCGCCAAGTCGAGCGCTTCGTCATAGTGCGCCGCCTGGGCATTCACGGTGGCGCCGAGTGCGGCGATTCCGTCGCGTTTGACGCGGGGCGCAGTGGCGGGAACGAAGACGGTCGCCTGCACGCCGAAGTGGCGCGCCGCCCAGGCCAGCCCCATGCCGTGATTCCCGGCGGATGAGGTGACGACGCCCTTGCGGCGCTCTTCATCGGAGAGCAGCGCGATCGTGTTGAACGCGCCGCGCAGCTTGAACGCGCCGGTGATCTGTTCGCACTCGCACTTGAGATACACGCTCATGCCCGTGAGGGCGCTCAGCCCGTCGGAGCGTCTGAGCTGCGTGCGTCGCGTGATGCCGCGCAGCCGGTGTGCGGCGGAGAGAACGGAGGCGGGAGAAAGCATGGGTGTCGGGTGAAATGTGCTGACAGATCAGCGTGGAATTCGCTGACAGATAGTCGATCATGAGGCAGTCGTGCAATCCCGTTACCTTGTGATCGTGCGAGCCGTCACTGCTGTGATCAGCGCCGCCAAACTTGACTGAGCCAGCCTCGGGCATTAAAGTTCAACAAGCTTGTTGCGGCCCCGCCACGTGCGGGGCTTTTGTAACGCCGGCAGTTTTCGGGAACACGGTGCTCTCGAATCGGCCTAAGTGGTTATCGGGGCTGTAGCTCAGCTGGGAGAGCGCTGCAATCGCACTGCAGAGGTCAGGGGTT
>JBOHTE010000346.1:0-1448 GCA_050733555.1 Gemmatimonadaceae bacterium
GCAACATGCTGCGCACGCGGCTGGGATATCAGAACACGCACACGCAGTCGTTCTTCGTGCAGGACACGGCGCGCACCCGCGTCACCGACAACGGGCGGTGGGCCGTGACGTTCAATGCCGACTCCGACGTGTCCGACACGATGTCGCTCACGCTGCTGCTGGCGCGCGTGCTGACCTTCGACAACGTGTTCGACCGCCGCTTCTCGCAGACCGTGTTGTCGGTGGCGTTTCACCTGTCATTTGCGGCCGGGGAGATGCGTTGACTACGGGGAATGGGGAATGGGGAATGGGGAATAGCGGGAATGGGGAATGGGGAATAGCGGGAATGAATTCGTTCCCGCTGCCACTCCCATCCGCCTGTGCTTGTATCGATTATTCTCCAGTTCCCTATTCCCCATTCCCACGATTCCCCGTTCCCGATTGCCCATTCCCCGCACTACCCGCCATCTCGCGCTGTTAGGTCTCGCCGTACTCCTCACCGCCTGCCCCAGTGAACACGGTCCCCGCACCGCTTTCAACGGCAGCGAGGCACTGGGCTTCGTGAAGACGCAGCTCGACTTCGGGACGCGCATCCCGGGCACGCCGCCGCACGTGAAGTGCGGCGACTGGATCACGGCGCAGATGAAGCAGTTCGCTGACACCGTCATCGAGCAGCGCTGGACGCACGTCACTGCCGCGGGCGACACGCTCCCGCTGCGCAACATCCTGGCGCGCTTCCGTCCCAACGCCACGCAACGCGTGCTCTACCTCACTCACTGGGACACGCGGCCCATCTCCGATGGCGCCAAGGATCCCGCGGAGCAGAAGCTGCCCATGCCGGGCGCCAACGATGGCGCGTCGGGCGTCGCGCTCTTCGTGGAGCTCGCGCGCGTGCTGCACAAGACGCCGCCCAACGTCGGCGTCGACCTGCTGTTCGTGGACGGCGAGGACTATGGCAGTTTTGTCCCCAAGGAAGTGGATGTGCTCCTCGGCAGCGAGTACTTCGCGCAGCACCTGCCGTCGCCGGACTACCAGCCGCTCTATGGCGTGCTCTTCGACATGATCGGCGACCGCGACCTGCAGATCTATCAGGAGGGATACTCACTCCAGCACTCGCCTGAAGTTGTCTCGCTGGTGTGGCGCAAGGCGGCGGACCTGGGCTATTCGAAGTACTTCATCGCCAGTCCGGGACAGGCGATCATCGACGACCACCTGTCGCTCGTCGACGTCGGACTGCACGTGATTGACGTGATCGACATCGACTACCCCTACCATCACACGCCGGAGGACTCGTTCGACAAGGTATCTGCCCAGAGTCTCCAAGTCGTTGGCGACGTGGCGACCGCGCTCGTGACAGGGAGGGATTGACTACGGTCGCTGGTCGCTGGTCGGTGGTCGCTCGGTATCGGCAGGCTGCGGCGCGGGGGAGCGCCGCGGACCCTCGGTGAAGCGGGTCCGCTCTGCTCCCC
>JBOHTE010000347.1:0-3474 GCA_050733555.1 Gemmatimonadaceae bacterium
CCCTCGGTACTGCGGGTCCGCTCTGCTCCCCCGCGCAGGCGGGGCTCAGTGCTCGGCCCACTGGTTTCCAGGCCACCAGCTACCGTGGTTTAACCACCCGCTACCCTCCTCCTGTACCTGTCCGCCTTCGCGCGGTTGCCGCACGTCGTCATGTCGCACCAGCGACGGGCGGCGTTTTTTGTCGTGTCCTGGAAGACACGCTGGCAGTTCCGCGCGGCACAACGGCGCACCCTGGAGAGCTCCTGCTGGACGAGCGCGTCCGCCGCGGATTCCACGATCGGAATCATCAGTCCGGCGAAGGCGTCGCCGCCGGGCACGAACGCCCGCGTAAAGCTGCTGTCGCCGTGCTCCTCGAGTCGTCGCGTGCCCGCGCTGCGGCCGAGCACCCGATTGATCTCGGCCACGACATCGCGGCGAACTCCCGCATCGCGCGCACCGTGCTCGGCGAGCTGGCGCAACACCGCGCGGATTCGGCGGGCGTCGGCCAGCGCCGCCGTGGCGCCCGCGGGCTGCTGCTGTGCTCGGCGCAGCATTCCCGCGCTTCGCTCGGCGTCCAGGACTCCAGCGGCCTCGAGCCAGTGCACCAGCGCACCCGCATCACGCAGCGTCTCGTCCGGCGCATCGCGCGAGCCGCCCAGCGTATTCACGAAGTCGAGCCAGAGCCGCTGGCCGACAAATACGGACGGACCGGCTCCGACCGGGTTCAGGGGCATTGCGCGCGCTCCTTCGCTTCCGCGGACAGTGCCGCGGGCGTCGTGATGCCGTCCATGAACTGGTGCTCCATCTCGGTGTACACTCGCACGGCGTTACGTCGCATGCGCGAATGCCGGGAGACGGGCCGGTCGCGATCGGCCGGCGGCAGCGATTCCAGCGCGGTCCCCATGCGAACCCCCTGCTCCACGTCGGTGCGCATGGTCTCGCGGAGTCCGAGAATGTAGCAGCGAGTGAGCGAGGCCAGCGCGGCGGGATCGGCGGGAATGTCACCGTGCCCAGGCATCACCGCGTGCGGATCGAGCGCCGTGATGCGGTCGAGTGCGCCGAGCAGGTCGGTGGAGTTGCCGTCCACGACCATGGTGACACCATCTTCAACGAGCACGTCGCCGCTGTAGAGCACGCGGTCCGCGGGGAGCCACACCATGAGATCACCGGCGGTGTGCGGTGTGCCCGGATGGATGAGCGTGAGCGTGCGACCGCCCAGCACGAACGTGGTGTCGTGCGTGATGGACACGTCGGGCACATCGGCGAACGCGAAGCCCTGCATCTGGCGAAGCCCCATCACACCGGTCCAGGCGCTGGCCAGCGCATCGTCACCATCGGCGGAGACGAGCGTGCGACGGTCGGGGTGCGCGATGATCGTGGCGCCCTGTCGCTTGAAGACAATTGCGCCGAAGGTGTGATCCGGATGATGGTGGGTGAGAATCACCCACCGGACGGGAAGCGACGTGACCGTGCGGATCGTGCGCAGCAGCACCTCGGCCTGACCGGGGCTGGCGAGTGCGTCCACGACGATCACGCCATCGTTTCCGACGATGAACCCGGCGTTGGAGCGCCCCTCGGCCCCCATGCCCGTGTCACCCATCACGGCGTACGCGCCGGGCGCGAGCGCGCGCAGCGGGAAGGCGCGGACGGTGTCGAACCGTTCGCGCGGCAGCCGGCTGGCGAGCGCCGCTCGTGTCGCGGAATCAGCGCTGAGCGAGGCGGGCACGAGCGAGTCGCGTGACGATGTGTGCGATGGGGACGCGTTCCTGTCCGTGCTCTGCGCCGGCGCGTTGGCGGCGCGCAGCAGCAGGAGCACGATCGCCAGGACGCCGGCAACCACGGTCGCACGCCGGCCAGGCGCGCGGCCCGGCGTTCTCATGGCAGTGCAGCGCGACCGCACACGTGGTCTACGCGGTGAACCTGACGTCAACCGTCTGATGAAAGACGCCGCCCTCGTTGTCCTTCCATGTGATGGTGAGCGGCGCTTCGCGCGTGGCGCGCAGCGGGAAGGCGATGTAGGGGTCCGTGCTGATGCCGCTCGTCCACATGAAGTGCGCCACGTCCGCATCGCCGTAGCGAATGACGACGTCGTTGATGAAATGCGGCTTGATGGGGTGCCCGTCCGCGTCGCGCGCGAGTCCCGTGGCCATGGGGTGCGTGATGAGCGCGCGCACGTAGATCACGGCGTCCTTCGCGATCTGCGCGGGGAGCAGCACGCGGGGATCACCGATCGCGGTGGACATCACACGCACCCGTTGAGCGTGGTGTACACGAACTTCGTGATGCCGAACAGCTCTCCGGTGTTCGTTTCAGCGATGGCGCGCACGTGCGTGCTGCGGCGCAGCTTGACGCGGGTGTCGATGGAGGCGGCGCCCATGGCGGGCGTGTAGCTGAATCCCGCGAGATAGATGTCGGGGTTGTGGTCCACGATGAGGTGAATGGTCTTCACGTAGTGCCGCTCGTCCATGGGGAGATCGGTCTCGATGAAGATGGGCACCTCGCGCGCATCGGGCGCGACGTCGGGGAGATCGAGGCTCACGTGTGCGTTCCGGATGGTGCGCGAGCCAAACCGCTGCTTGAGCAGCGCCTTGACGGCGTCGGGCACGTCGTCATCGCCGGGGCCGCCGGGCGCAGCGCCCAGTACGCCGGCGCCGAGCGTCGCGCCGGCCAGCGCAAGGGCGCCCGAGCGCATGAAGGTGCGTCGCGAGATGTGTGGATCGTCTGACATGCAGGCCTCCGAATACCATTCCAACCTACGAAGCGATCCGCGGCGAGGGAAGCGCCGTTCGGCGTGTGCCAGGCTGCACCAGAGACGTGACGCACCTGAGAGCGTGCGGGCGGGGCCGCATCGGGTTATCCTGTCGTCTGTGCGCGCTGTGCCCGGCGCTGTTTCCCCTGCCGCAATCTCATGGCCAGAACTCCGTTCATCGTTTCCGAGTACGTCCGCTGGGGCGATATTGATCTCGCCGGCATCATCTGCTACGGCGCGTACATCCGCTTCTATGAGATCGCGGAGACGGAGATCTTCCGCACGGTGGGCCTGCCCTTTCGCGACATGTTCGAGAAGTACGACATGTGGCTGCCGCGGAAGGTCATGCACACGGAGTTCTACGTGCCAGCGCGGCTCGACGACCGGCTCAAGGTGGTGACCTACTTCAGTCACGCGGGACGCACGTCGCTGACGATCAATTTCGATGTGATGAGCGCCGACGGCTCGACGCTGCATGCCGCGGCGTTTCAGGTGCTGGTGTGCGTGTCGCGCGCGACGTTCGGGAAGCGGCCGTTGCCTGATGCCGTGCGGCAGGCCGTCGAGCCCTACGTGATGGCGTGTGAAGAGGCGAGAGGGGTGGTAGCTAGTAGTAGCTGGTAGCTGGTCGCTGGCAGGGAGCGGGGTGTGCCGGATACCCGCGCGAGGGCCGCTCGCCGCGAGGCCGCGCGCCACTCACGCGGGGGAGCGCCGCGGACCCTCGGTACTGCGGGTCCGCTCTGCTCCCC
>JBOHTE010000348.1:0-7279 GCA_050733555.1 Gemmatimonadaceae bacterium
GGGGAGCAGAGCGGACCCGCAGTACCGAGGGTCCGCGGCGCTCCCCCGCGCGGGTATCCCACCGACCAGCGACCACCGACCAGCGACCACTCAGCACAAATGCACGGCCATGGCCTTGAACATCGCGTAGGCCTCCGTGCCCGGCGCGAGGGCAAGCTCCCGCGCCGAGCGCGTGGTGAGCGCGGCGACGAGCGGGGTGCCGGCCACGTCGAGCGTGATCCGCGTGAGCGCGCCGAGCGTGGCGATTTCCGTGATCGTACCACGGAACTGGTTGCGCGCCGAGGACGGGTGTGGCTCGAGCGACAGCACCACTTCCTCCGCGCGGATGACGGCGTAGCCCGGCCCGGGGGATGCATCGCCCACGGTGTACAGCGTCAGCGCGTCGCTCCGGAATTCCAGCGCGTGATGTCCACGGCCGGATGCCAGCGCTTCGCCGGGTACCCAGTCCGGCGCGGCATCGCCCAGCACCCGAACCGTGCCGGCAAACACGTTCTCCGCGCCGAGAAATTCCGCGATGTACGCAGAGGCGGGCTGGCGAAACACCTGCTCGGGCGGTCCGGCCTGAAGCACCCGTCCCGCATCCAGCAGCACGGCCACGTCGCCGAGCAATCCCGCCTCGGTGAAGTCGTGCGTCACCTGCAGCACCGTCATCTCCAGCTCGCGATGGAGCTCGCGTACCATGCGGCGCACGAGGGTGCGGCGGCGCGGATCGAGCGCGCCGAACGGCTCGTCGAGCAGCAGGACCGGGGGGCGCGCGGCGATGGCGCGCGCCAGTGCCACGAGCTGGCGTTCGCCGCCGCTCAGACTCGACACGTGGCGATCGAACAGTGTTCTGGCGCCCGCGCGCTCCGCGATGTCGCGCGCGAAGGCATGATCCGTGGAGCCGTACAGAATGTTCTGCTCCACGCTGAGGTGCGGAAACAGGAAGCCGTGCTGATACACCATGCCGATGCCGCGCCGTTCCGGCGGCAGCTCGGTGACGACGTGCCCCTGCAGTCGCAGTTCGCCCGCGCGGCTTGGCACTACACCGGCGATGGTTTCGAGCAACGTGGTTTTCCCGGAGCCAGCTGGCCCGATCACCACGCCATAGCCGCGTGCGGGAATGGTGAACGTGATGTCGCGCAGCTCGAAGTCTCCGACACGCGCCCGTACCCCGTCCAGCTCGATCACGGCGACAGCCCGGCGCTTCCCTCGGGACGCAGCGTGCGCAGGATGATGAGCGGTACGAGCGACAGGATCACGAGCACGGCGGCCACGGGCAGGGCTTCCTGAAGGCCGAAGCTGGTGAAGCGGTCATAACTCAGCACGCTGGCGACTTTCGGATTGTAGGTCAGAATCACGACCGCGCCGAATTCGCTCACCGCGCGTGCCCACATCACCACGGCGCTCGCGATGAGCCCGCGCAGCGACAGCGGCAGCGTCACACGGCGGAACGCGCGCCACGGCGGATCGCCGAGGGTGCGCGCGACGGCTTCATAGCGCGGCTCCACGCGCGCAAACGCCTCGCGCGCGCCACTGATGAAGAGCGGTGCGGAGACGAACAGCATCGCGCAGACGATGCCGATCGCCGATCCGGCCACCTGCAGTCCGGCGTGCAGCAGCACGCGGCCTATCGCGCTCTGGCGGCCCAATACCAGGAGCAGCGCAATGCCGGCCACAGGATGCGGGATGAGCAGCGGGAGATCCAGGATGGCCGCGATCACGGCACGGCCGCGGAAGGCGCGCCGGGCGAGCAGATAGGCCAGCGGCGTGCCGCCGAACACACCCAGCAGCGTTGCCGCGGTCGCGGTAAGCCCGGTCAGCCACAGTGAGGCCCGCAGCTCGGCGTCACTGAACAGCCTGGGAATGCCGGCGGCGCTGCCGGAACCTACCAGGCGTACAATGGGCGCGACCAGGAAGAGCAGGAAGAGCGATCCGGCAAGCGCGGCGACAATGCTCGCGATGCGGTAGCTGCCCATCGAACGCTGTCGCGGCGAACTGGCGGGCGCGCCCTCCATGCGTCAGCGCGCCACGGACTGCACCGTGTCCGGCACACCCGAGCCGACGAGTACGGGCCGATCCAGCGCGTCGAGCTGCTGAGCGCGCAGTACGCGCCGGCCGTCAGCGGACAGAAGAAACGCGACGAACCGCTCGGCGATTTCGCGATGGGGCGCTGCGATCGGAATGGAGAGCGCGTAGACGATGGGCTGTCCGTGGAACGTGACCGTGTCCGTTGGCGTCTTCCCCCGAACGCGAATCGCCGCCGTCGCGTAGAACGCCGAGTCTCCGGGTGAGCCCAGATCAATGGAGTCCGGGAGCTGCACGTATTTCAGCCCCGCTGCCTGCGCAAGCGATTCGTAGGACCAGATGTAGTCCAGCTCCCCCGCCTGGAGCACGCCCAGCAGATCCACTTCCTTGGGGCGCATGTTGCGCGCGGGCGCGGCGGCGAGCAGCCGGTCATACAGTCCGGGCTGGCGGTAGTACCGCTCCGCGAGTTGCAGGGTGAGGAGCGTCCGGTAGCCGTTGGGATCCAGATCGGGATCCGCGCGCCCGACCTGGACGCCAGGCCGCTGAAGAACCTGCCACCAGTTGTTCGCGTTGATTTCCGAAGCGAATCGCGAGGACGGCGAGTACGCGACAACCATCCGATTCCGCGCGAAGTCGGCGTACCAGGTCACGTACTTCGGCATGAGCAGTTGCGGGAACACCTCGTAATCGGCGAGCGCGATGACATCCGGCGTCTTGTCCAGATCGATGAGCTTGCGCGCCGTCTCCAGGCTGCCGGAGTTTTCCTGCTCGACCCGGACGTGTGCGCGGAGCGCAAAGCTGTCGAGCGCCGCGCGGAGGGGGCGGGCGAGACTGCCCGCGTTGAAGACGACAATGGTCGGTTGGGACGGCGCGCACGCCGCGAGGAACGCGGCCAGCACCGCACACCACAGTGAGATCGGTCGCGGGCGTCTCACGGCGTGTCACTCGGGTCGAATCCGGAAAGTCCCATGGAGGAATATCGCCAAGCTACGCTGGCCGCGAAACGCCAGCAAGCATGCCGGCGCCTGCAACAGGCATGCGGAATCGGCATCGTGCGCCCGGCATTCCCTGTTTCCCGTCGCGGTCACGTATATTGCGCCTGCTCCCTGCACCGCAAACCCTCCCGTGTGTTCCCATGTCGGATATCGCGATTGAGCTGGATCACGTCGTCAAGCGCTACGACCTTCACGTCGCCGTGCGCGATCTCTCGTTGCGCGTGCCCGCTGGCACCGTATACGGTCTGCTCGGCCCCAACGGCGCGGGCAAGACGACGACGCTGCGCATGATCCTGAATGTGATCGCACCGGATGAAGGAACGATCCGCATCCTGGGTCGGCCGAACAGTGCGAAGGGCGCGATCGACCGCGTGGGCTATCTCCCCGAGGAGCGCGGCCTCTATCGTCGCATGCAGGTGCGGCGGGTGCTGCGCTTTCTGGCCGAGCTCAAGGGAATTTCGCGCGGTGAGGCGAACCGGCGCATCGATGCATGGCTGGAACGCCTGGGCCTCACCACCGCGGATCGGGACTGGGGAGATGCCCGGGTCGACGACCTGTCGCGCGGCATGCAGCAGAAGGTGCAGTTCATCGGTGCGCTGCTGCACGACCCGGAGCTCATCATCCTGGATGAACCATTCAGCGGTCTCGATCCCATCAACGCGCAGGCGCTCAAGGACATCGTGATCGAGATGAAGCGGGCCGGAAAGACGGTGATCTTCAGCACGCACCTCATGGATCAGGCCGAGCGCATGTGCGACGCGGTATGCATCCTGGCGCGGGGAGAAAAGGTGCTGGACGGCGCTGTGGCGGACGTGAAGAGCGCGCACGGCGGCCGCCACATCCTGCTGGAGCTCGACGCAGGTCCGTGGAACGGCGTGGCGGAAGTGCTCACGGACCGGTCACTCGTGAGCCGCATGGATGACGCGAATCGGTCGCTGGACGTGGAGCTCGCGGACGGCGCGACCTCGCAGCAACTGCTGCGGCGGCTGGTGGACGCGGGTGCATCCATTCGGCGCTTCGAACTGGCGCAGCCGTCGCTGCACCGGATTTTCATTGACAAGGTGGGAGCCACCGGAATCGAGGAGGGCATGACCAGCAATGGATAAGCTGCGCGTCGTCTTTGCGCGGGAGTATCTCGAGCGCGTACGCACCCGCTGGTTTCTCATCGCGACGATATTCGGGCCGCTGGTGTTCGGCGCGTTGATCTTCGTGCCGCCGTGGCTGGCGTCCCGCAGCAAGGCGTCGAGCGACGTGTCACGCATCGTGATCCTCGATGCGACGGGGACGTCGCTTGGCCGGTCCGTGGCCAGCGAGCTGAATGGCGGGCTCCAGGGAGACACGTCGCGTACGGCAGTCCGCGCCGTGACGCCCGCCGCGCTGGCCGCGGCGGAGAGTCTCGCCACGCGCCAGGCGATCTCGAACGCCGTGCTGGGCTACCTCGTTCTCGATTCGGCAACGATCGCCGGGCAGAGCGCCCGCTACGCCGGCACCAACGCCACATCCAGCGCGGACATGGAACGGCTGCAGAAAATCGTGCAGACCAAGGTCCTGGAGCAGCGCCTTGCGCAGGCTGGCGTGGATCCATTCGAGAGTGCGGCGCTCACGAAGATCAACGTGGACCTGAATGCCGATCGCATTTCACAGCGCGGCCGCGGTGGCTCGGCGAAGGTGAGCATCTACTTCGCGTTTGCCGTGGCGCTGCTGCTGTACACGTCAATTCTGTTCTACGGACAGGCGGTGCTGCGCAGTGTGATTGACGAGAAGCAGAGCCGCGTCGCCGAGGTGGTGGTGGCCAGCGTGCCGGCGCACACGCTGCTCGCCGGCAAGGTACTGGGCGTGGGGGCCGTCGGCCTGACGCAGATGCTCATCTGGGTAGCGGCCAGCTATGCGCTGGTGCGCCTCCGGGTGCAAATGCTCACGCATATGGGTCTGCCCATCGGGCAGAGCATTCTGCCGGACATTTCGCTCTCGCTGGCCATCGTGCTGCTGCTCTTCTTTCTGCTGGGATACATCTTCTACGCCGCGTTGTTCGCGGCGGTGGGCGCAACGGTGAGCAACGAGCAGGATGCGCAGCAGGCGCAGATGCCGATCATCATGCTGCTCATCCTGAGCATCTTCGCGCTCACGCCCATTCTGACCGCGCCGCAGAGCACACTCGCGTACACGATGGGCTGGCTGCCGTTTTCGGCACCGATCGTGATGCCGCTGCGCATGAGCGTGGTGTCGCTCGAACCGCTGGACATCGGAACCGCGCTCGTGATCCTGGCCTGCTCGTGCTATGTCGCGGTCTGGCTCGCGGCGCGCGTGTATCGCACGGGACTGCTCATGTACGGGAAGCGGGCGTCGGTGCGCGAAGTGTTGCGCTGGGTGGGCCGGGCGCACTGACGACGGCGCCGGGAGCTACGGAGCCGCCTCCGCGCGCTGCCGCCGCGAGACACGCGCGAGCAGCCAGTCGACGTCCGCAGGCATTTCCCCTTCGTTGCGCCGGCGCAGGACCATGACCAGGCACGGAATGTACATGAACAACACGATGACCCACGCCGAGTCCGTGTAGAACGACGGGTGTGGCGGCTGATGCGGCATCGTGAACGTCGTTGCCTGTGCCACCCAGGAGAGCGCCGCCAAGAGGGCGCTCTCGCCAAGAGTGCCGGGGATGAGGAAGAGCGGCACCGTCATATACAGAATGAGCGTTTGCGGGACGCATGCCAGCGCCACCAGAAGGCGCGCGTCGGGTCGGCGCCAGCGCAGCAGAGCCAGGAGCAGCAGCGGGCCCATGGGCGTGATCAGGGGCGTTCGCATGTGCGTCTCCTGATGCAGCATCTGGATCCAGTTTGCCGGCCATGACGGCATGACGACCAGGCTCGCGGCGATGAGGGCGATACCGCCCAGCACCGCCGTCCGGGATGGGAACGCCACGAACAGTGCCGCGCCCACCGTGGGTTTGGCGACGAAAACCCATGACAGCGCCGGAAGCAGAGCGGCCGCGGTGAGCAGCGGCTCCCATTGCGACTTGAGCAGACTCACGCAGAAGCCTGCGCTCAGGAAGAGCAACAGTCGATGGTAGTCGCGGCGGGTGATCGCGAAGGCGAGCAGCATCGCTGAAATCGAGATGAACAGCGCCCGGGTGATCGATGCGCTGAACCACGCAAATGGCATCGCGATGAGCGCCGCCGGCAAGGGATAGAAGAACGGGAAGCGCCACTCGAACGCCCGCCCGGGACCGATCGCGTCGTACGGATTGTGTCCGTGAAGCAGCGCCCTCGCCGCCACCCAGCACTGGTCGAAGTCGCTCGTGGGAAGCGCATGCTCCGCACCGATGACGACCACGAGAGCGCAGAGCACACCGATGGCGATCGCAACGGCCACGCGCAGCCGCAACCGTACGGTGGTGCGCCCCACGGTGGATTCGGTCACGGCACGGAGTCCGCGCCATCGGCATCCGGTGCGGCCGGCATGCCGCCGCGACCACCAAACAATGCCGCACGCGACCAACCGGCCACCCGCTCGAGAATTGTCTCGAGCACGCCGGGCAGTTTGCCCTCGTTCTGACGCATCAGCACCATCACGACACACGGCAGGTAGCAGAGCGCCAAGGATAGCTTGCCGGAGAAGGCCACACGATCCGGCAGCAGGGGAAATGGGCCGGCAACGACTTCAATTCCCTGCACGAGCCACGTGAGTGCAACGAGCATCCACGATTGACGCCAGGTGTTCGGAATGAGAAAGAGCGGGAGGACCTCGTAGAGCAATGTCGTTTGCGGGACGCAGGCCATTGCCACGAGCAATCGCGCCTCGGGGCGCCGCCAGCGCGTGAGCGCGAGCAGCACGAGTGCGCCGCCAGGGTATGTAATCGGAGCGACGATGTGCGTGGCCGCTCCCAGTCCGGCGAGCCACTCCCCGGGCCAGCTCGGGTGAATGATCACGCTCAACGCCAGCAATGCGGCACACGCCAGCGCCGTCTTCCAGCTCGGCCGATAGAGCCAGATCGCGGCTCCTATCGTCGGCTTGGCCACGAGGAGAACGCCGAGGACGGGGAATACCGTGGCGGCCACGAAGAGCGGCGACCACTGGGACACCGCGACTGCGTAGAAGAAGGAGAAACTCGCCAGGGCCGCAACGCGATGCGAGCGTTCACAGGTGAGCGCGAGCGCGAATATGCCACCCGACATCGCGGAGAAGATGAGGCTCGCCATCCGGACCGGCAGCGCGGTGAACGGGACGGCGAGCAGCACGCCCGGCAGCGGATAGAAGAGCGGGAACTGCCAGGGAAAGGTGCG
>JBOHTE010000349.1:0-1733 GCA_050733555.1 Gemmatimonadaceae bacterium
GTACGGGGCCATCAGCGTGTACGCCGACACCAATCTCGCGGTGCGCGGCGCGGCGTGGTCGCTGCTGCGCTGGAGCGCGGATCAGTACGCGGGCAGCACGAGCAGCATCGCGCCGTTCACGCGTGCCCTCGTCGCGGGTCCGGACACGGGCGTGGCCAATCTCGTGGCGCACACGGGTGCCTCGATCGACTCGCTCATGGCTGGGTGGCTCATGGCCAACGTGGCCGATGATGCGGGCCTCACCGATCTATCGGACCGCTTCACGTACAAGAGCTGGGACATGACGAGCGCCGAGCAGGGGATCAACGGCGGCCAGTATCCGCTGTCGCTGATCTCGCTCAAGGCGGACAGCGCGCGTGTCGACACCGTCTCGTCCACCGCCGCGCAGTACTACATCGTGTCCTCCAACTCCAGCGCGATCGTGCTGGGCGCGCTCGCGAGCGACGGCACACCGCTCTCATTCGCGGGAGCGAGGCTGTATATCTTGCGGGTACAGTAGGTGGTCGCTGGGAGGGAGTGGGGTGTGCCGAATACCCGTGCCCGGCGCGCTACCCGTGCGGCCGGGCCGCGCGCTACCCACGCGGGGGAGCGCCGCGGACCCTCGGTACTGCGGGTCAGCTCTGCTCCCCCGCGCGGGTAGCTCAGTGCCTGGCCCACTGCCTTCCAGCGGCCAGCGGCCAGCGGCCGGCGGTCGGCTGCCGGCCGTCTCTAAACGAGCTATAAGCCAGCAGTCATTCCCATCACATGATACCCCTTGTCCACGTACAGCGTGGTCCCGGTGATGCCGCTGGCGAGGGGGCTGCAGAGGAAGGTCGCGGCGGCAGCGACTTCGGCGGGGACGAGCGGCTGCGTGAGTGGCGCGTTGGCGGAAACGTAGTCCACCATCTTGCCGATGATGCCAATGGCGCTGGCGGCGCGAGAGGCCCACGGGCCCGCCGAGATGCAGTTCACGCGCACGCCATGCCGGCGGCCGGCTTCATAGGCGAGGACGCGCGTATCGCTCTCGAGGGCGGCCTTGGCGGACGACATGCCGCCGCCGTATCCGGGAATCACGCGCTCGCTGGCCATGTACGAGAGGGAGACGCAGGCGCCGCCGGGGCGCATGAGGGGCGCGAGGCGCTGCACCATGGACACCATGGAGTAGGCACTCGCACCGAGCGCGGCGAGATAGCCGGCGCGACTCGTCTCGATGAGCGGCAGCTTCACCTCGGGTCCATTGGCGAGCGCGTGCACGAGAATGTCCAGCGGCTGCGGGCCAAAATCCTCGACCAGGTGATGCGCCACGCCGTCAATGGAAAAGTCGCCGGTATCCGCATAGCGCTTGCTGGCGCGCAGCTCCTCCGGCGCATCGTTCAGTGTGTCGAAGGCCGCATCCAGTGGATAGATCTTCTCGAAGGTGAGCATGCCGCCATTGGCGAGTTGGCGCGACGCGTCGAGCTTGCCGCGTTCGAGGAGAGTGAGAAAGATGTTGAGCGCGGGCGGCCAGGTGCCGACGACCACTGACGCGCCCGCCTCCGCGAGCGACTTCGCGAGCGCGAAGCCGTAGCCACCATCATCCGCCACTCCCGCCACCAGCGCGCGCCGGCCCGTCAGGTCGATGTTGAGCATTGAGGGAATGTGATGGAAACGGGTAGTTGGTAGCTAGTGGCTGGTGGTTGGTAGCTGGACGCCGGCGGGCCCCGGCGCGGGGGAGCGCCGCGGACCCTCGGTACTGCGGGTCCGCTCTGCTCCCC
>JBOHTE010000350.1:0-1742 GCA_050733555.1 Gemmatimonadaceae bacterium
GGGGAGCAGAGCGGACCCGCAGTACCGAGGGTCCGCGGCGCTCCCCCACGCGGGTGGCCGCGCTGCGGGCGCGTGCCGTGCTGGCGCGTGCCGTGCGGGTCCTACTCTCTGTTTCCGGTCTGCGCGCCTGGATCAGCACCGCCAATGAAGCCCGTGAGGTCCTTCCGGAACGCCTTCATCGACGGGTCATCGATGTACACCATGTGTCCCGCCGTGAAGTGTCCCGTCTCGATGTTGGCGCGCGCAGCGGGCGAAATCGAGAGGTGGTCCAGCATGTACTCCACCGCGAAGTACGGCGTGGCCGTGTCATAGTAGCCCATCGCGACGAACAGCTTCATGTGCGGGTTCTTCGCGAAGGCCCGCTCGAGCGCGGGCGTCACATCCGCGAAGCGTCCCTGGGGGAACTGCCAGCGTCCGGTGACGCCGCCGCCCAGAATCCAGTAGACGGCATCGTCCTTGAACTTCAGTTCGCGGCGCACGTAGTCGTTGAACACCGGCGTGAACGAATTGCGGATGCCCGCTTCGCTCGGGTCGAACGCGCCGCGTTCGCCCCCGTTGTCGATCGCGTACGACGTGAAGCGTCCGTCCAGCCGTCCCACCGTCTCGCGCTGATCGCGCAGCAGCTCGGCGTCGAAGCGGCCGAGTGGCACGCGCAGGTCGTTGTCGTCAATGAAGCGCGTGGAGAGTCCGCTGTAGCGCGCCATGTCGTTCACGGCCTTGGTGCGCGCATCGCCGGAGAGCGCATTGCCCATGGCGAGCGCCGCCGCGTAGTCCGTGCGCGCCCAGGTCTCCGCCTGCTTCGTGACCTGCTCGATCGGCTGACTCTGCAAATCGGCCGGCAGCTTCTTGTGATACCACGCGATGGCCGTGTACGACGGCAGGAAGTTCACGTAGCCAATGTCGTTCGCGCGCGACTGCTCGGAGTTGCCGAAGTTGAGAATCGTGGAGATGAGCACCACGCCGTTGAGCGCAATGCCGTTGTCGGCGAGCCAGCCGGAGAGTCCGGCGGCGCGCGTCGTGCCGTAGCTCTCGCCCGCGAGGTACTTGGGCGACGCCCATCGCTCGGCGTTGGTGAGATAGAGCCGGATGAAGTCCCCGACAGTGGAAATGTCCTGGTCGAGCCCCCAGAACTTCGTCCCCAGAGTCGGCTTCGCCGGCCGGCTGTAGCCCGTGCCCACCGGATCGAGAAAGACGAGATCGGTCTGATTGAGCAGCGTGTACGGATTGTCTTCCAGCGAATACGGCGGCGCGGGCGCGGCGCCGTCGGGGAGCAGCTTCACGCGCCGCGGTCCGAACGCGCCCATGTGCAGCCACACGGTGCTCGATCCGGGTCCGCCGTTGAAGACGAAGGTGATGGGCCGCTTCGCCGGATCGGTCTCCCCGTCCTTCGTGTACGCCACGTAGAAGATGTAGCCCATGGCCGCGCCGCTGTTGTCATCGCGCACCGGGAGCATGCCGGTGGTCGCCGTGTAACGCAGCGGCTGCCCGGCGAGCTGCATGGTGTGGTGCGTGACGACCGGTGGGCGATTGGCGATGGCCGAGATGCGGAGCGAGTCGCTCGGACCGGCGGCGCGCGACGAGTCGCGGTGCGCGGCGCCGCTGTCGCGTGTCGTGCGACCGGTGTCTGCCGGGGGGCGAGAGCGCCGGGCATTCTGGCCAAGAGCAGGGACAGCAACAGTGAGTGCGACGGCAATGGCAATGGCGCGGAGCATTGGGGATGGGGAAGGGGAATACTACGGGGA
>JBOHTE010000351.1:0-7881 GCA_050733555.1 Gemmatimonadaceae bacterium
GGGGAGCAGAGCGGACCCGCAGTACCGAGGGTCCGCAGCGCTCCCCCGCGCGGGTAGCGCGGGGGGGCGCGCCCTGCGCGGCTAGCCCACCGAGACCAGCTACCAACCACCAACCACCGCTTCTATGCCCCTCCTCCCCTTCCCCACCACCGAAACCACCCTCGGTAACGGGCTGCGCGTCATCGTGGTTGAGACGGGGTTCCCCGACATCGTGTCGCTCCAGATTCCCGTCCAGACGGGTTCGCGAAACGAGGTCGAGCCGGGCAAGACAGGGTTCGCGCACTTCTTCGAGCACATGATGTTCCGCGGCACCGATCGCTATCCGCCAGACGCCTATCAGGCTATCCTGACGCGCGCGGGCGCACGGCAGAACGCCTACACCTCCGATGATTACACGAATTATCACATCACCTTCTCGCGCGACGACCTGGAGCGCGTGCTCGACATCGAGGCGGATCGCTTTCAGCACCTGAACTATTCCGAAGAGGATTTCCGCACCGAGGCGCGGGCCGTGCTCGGCGAGTACAACAAGAACGCCGCCGATCCCACGGAGAAACTCTTCGAGGTCATGCGCGATCACGCGTACACCACGCACACGTACAAGCACACCGTGATGGGCTTCCTGCGCGACATCGAGGACATGCCCAGCCAGTACGCCTGGTCGCGCACCTTCTTCGACCGCTGGTACCGTCCCGGCTACACCTCGCTCATCATCGCCGGTGATGTCACGCCGGAGACCGCCATTCCGCTCGTCGAGCAGTACTGGGGTGCGTGGCAGCCGGGCCACTACACGGCGTCCATCCCCAGGGAACCCGACCCGCCGGCAAGCGTCGCGGCACACGTGCCGTGGGACACACCCACGCTGCCGTGGATCACCGTGGCGTTTCACGGACCGTCCTTCCGCGCAACCGATCACGCAACCGCGGCTGCCGATCTGCTCGTGGACCTCTGGTTCGGCCCCACCTCCACGCTGTATCGGCAGCTCGTGGAGCAGGAGCAGCTCGCCGACCAGCTCTTCGCCTTCAATCCACAGAGCGTGGACCCGGGGCTCATCACCATCGGCGCGCGCGTGAAGCAGATCGCCGACCTCGTGCCGGTGCGCGATGCGATCCTGCTGGCCGCCGCCCGCGCGCGCGACTCGCTCGTGAACAGTCGTCGGCTCGATCACGCGAAGACGCATCTCCGCTACGAGTTCCTGCGCGGGCTCGACAATACCGAGGCGATCGCCGCCGCCATCGCGCACTTCGTGCACTACGAGCGCACCACGGAAACGCTGGAGGAACTCTTCCACACGCGGTCACGCATCACGCCGCGGGATCTGCGCAGCGTCGCGCGCACCTTCCTCGCGAACGAACGGCTCGTGATGACCACGCTGTCGCACGATCCGCTCCCTGACGCGATGCGCACGCAGCCCTCGCTGCCGGAGTCGCGGCCGCGGCGGGCCGCACGTGGTGCCACGGCGGACATCGTCGTGCAACGCGCGCTGCTCCCGCAGCTCGAGGTGAGACTGCTCTTCACCGTGGGCTCCGCGCACGATCCCGCGGGCCGGGAAGGACTCGCCGCGCTGGCGGCCGCGATGATCGCCGATGCCGGATCGCGCGAGCTGCCCATCGCCGGCATCCGCGAGGCACTGCACCCGCTGGCCGCTACCATCGAGCGGCAGGTGGATCGCGAGATGACCACATTCATCGTGCGCGCGCATCGCGACACCTGGGCGCGCTGCTTCGACGTCGTGCTGCCCATGCTCACGGCGCCCGGGCTGCGGGAAGAGGACTTTGCGCGCCTGCGCGATGCGCAGCGCCATGCCCTCCTCGAGGATCTGCGCGCCAACAACGAGGAGGAGCTCGGCAAGGAACGCCTGCAGGCGAACATCTTCGCGGGGACGCCGTTTGGCCACCCTCCAGCCGGCACCGCCGCGGGGCTCGACGCCATGTCGCTCGAGGATGTGCGTGCCTTCATCGCGGCCCGGTTCACGCGCGCCAACCTCACCACGGGCGCCGCCGGCAACCTCCCCGCCGCACTCCTCACCCGTCTGCGGACCGAGCTCGCGGCGCTCCCCACCGGCACTGTCACCGCCGCGCCCGATGTTCCGGTCGCGCGGCACCCCGGCCTGCGCGTCGAGATCATTCGCAAGGACACGCGCTCCGCCGCCATCTCGCTCGGTCACCCCATTGCGGTCACGCGCGCGCATCCGGATTTCCCCGCGCTCTGGCTCGCCCGTGCCTGGCTCGGCGAGCACCGGTCGTCCGTGTCGCACCTGTATCAGCGCATCCGCGAGACCCGCGGCATGAACTACGGCGACTACGCCTATATTGAGGCCTTTCCGGGCGGCATGTTCCAGTTTTTCCCCGACCCCAATCGCGCACGCCACCATCAGCTCTTCGAGATCTGGCTGCGGCCGGTGCTCCCGGAGCACGCGCACATGGCGCTGCGCATCGCCCTCCACGAGCTGCGCGCGCTCATTGCGAACGGGCTCGACGCCGCCGCGTTCGCGTCCACGCGCGAATACCTCATGAAGAGCACGCCGCTGCTCACAGCCTCACAGAGCGACAGGCTCGGCTACGAACTCGACGCGCGCTGGCACGGCGTCCCCGGATTCACCGAGTGGATGCGCGGCCACCTCGCCGCGCTCACGCGCGAGGCGGTGCATGACGCCATCCGCCGTCATCTCTCCGGCACGGATCTCGATGTCGTGATCGTCACACGCGACGCCGAGCGGCTGCGCGATGCGCTCGTGTCGGACGCCGTCTCCACCGTGACGTACGATTCGCCCATGCCGCCGGCACTGCTCGACGAGGATCGCCTGATCGGCGCCCTGCCGCTCGCCGTGGCGCCCGAACAGGTGCGGATCACGGACGTCGATGCCGTCTTCGCGAGCTGAGGCGTGGTGATACCCGACGTGTCGGGCGATCGTCCTGATATGGTGCAGCAACCCCGACCTGCCGCTCACCATCGCCACGTCGCGCGCTGGATCGCGCTCGCCATCGCGCTCATCGCGGCGTTCGCCGTCGTTCGTGCCGCCGGCCACTTCAATCAGACCTTCGACGAAGGCGCACACGTCGCGTCGGGCATCGAGTGGTTCCAGTTCCACACGTACGGCTACGATCCGCAGCACCCCCCGCTGGGACGCATCGCCATCGCGCTCGGCCCCTGGCTCTCCGGCGTGCGCGGCAGTCACCTGCATACGTCGTGGGAAGAAGGCAACCGGATCCTGATGGATGGCAACCGCTACGCGCATACGCTCGCGCTCGCGCGGCTCGGTGTGCTGCCCTTCTTTCTGCTCCTGCTCGCGACGGTCTGGGTATGGACCCGCTGGCGCTACGGCGAAACGGCGGCGCTGCTTGCCGTGCTGCTCACGGCCACCGTGTCGCCCGTGCTCGCGCAGGCCGGACTGGCCACCACCGACATGCCGCTCGCCGGCACGTTGTGCTTCGCCTGGTACGCCATGCTGCGCTGGCTCGAGCGACCGGGCTTTCGCCGCACCGCGCTCCTCGCGCTGGCGTTCGCGCTCGCTGTGACGAGCAAGTTCTCCGCGCTGCCGTACTTCTGCCTTGCCGCGTTGTTCGTCGTGGTGTGGCGCCTGGTCTTCGGCGACCGCGTTTGCGCCGGCGGGAACGATGCCGAGCGTGTGACGCGCTGGCGCATTGCGAACCTCGGCGCCTTTGTCGTGCCGGCCGTGCTCGGTCTGATCGGTGCGGGATTCGTCATCTGGGGCGTCTACCGCTTCCACGTCTCATGGGCACGCGGTGGTCACATTCCGATCCCCGCGCCGGAGCTCCGCGCCGGGCTGCAGCAGCTCGTGCAGCACAATTCGGGCGGCCAGGCGGCGTACATCTTCGGCCACATCAACCGCAGCGGCTGGTGGTACTTCCCCATCGTCGAAGTGCTCGTGAAGGCGCCGCTCGCGCTGCTCTGCCTGACGGCACTGGCCATTGGCGTGTTCGCGCGCGACCGCGACGCGAAACTCGACTGGCGTGATGTCGCGCCATTCCTCGCCGTGGCGGCGATTCTCCTCACCGCGATGGCCGGACGGATCGACATCGGCGTCCGGCACATCTTCCTCATCTATCCGCTGCTCGCCATTCCTGTGAGCGGCATCGTCGTCGAGCTCTGGCATGACCCGGCGCGCCGAGTCGTGACCCGCACGGCACTCACGGTGCTGCTCCTCTGGCAGGTGGCCGCGTCTGTCGGCGCGTATCCGGATTTTCTCGCGGACTTCAACGCGCTCGCGGGACGCCACCCGGAGCGCGTCCTCGTGGACAGCAATCTCGACTGGGGGCAGGATCTCCGGCTCCTCTCCGACACGCTCGCGGCGCGTCACGTCGCCTCCGTGTCGCTCTTCTATTTCGGCAGCACACCAGTGGGCGCGGTGCACCTCGCCGACACTGTACGCCTGGGCGGTTCGGCCCACGCCACGGGATGGATCGCCGTGAGCCAGACGTACCTGCAGGGTGACTATGTGCCCTGCTTCACCTGGCTGCGCAGCCATCAACCGGTCGCGCGCATCGGTGCGTCCATGCTGCTCTACCGGATGCTGCCGGACACGGTGCCGCGCCTGCCTCCCGGTACCGTGGCGGTCACGTCGAGCATCGAACCGTACGGCGTACCGCTCGGCACGACCGAGCGTCAGAATCTCATCTGCCAGCAGTCGCGCGTACTCGTGCGCGGCGGCACGGCGGCGTTCGAGCCGGCGGTGGCGCAGGAAGGCGACGAGCCGTCCGGCGCGACAGCCGGTGCACCGGGGAGCGCCGCGAACGCGCGCAACGCACCCGCCGCGGTGAGCGCCGCGATGCTGCTCGATGCGGCGAACGACGGGACGAACTGGCTCACCTACGGCCGCGACTATACCAATCGCCGCTACTCGCCGCTCGATCAGATCAGGACGGACAACGTCAACCGGCTCACGCTGGCGTGGGTGCATCAGCTCGAAACGCCGCCTGGCGGTCAGGAGAGCTCACCCGTGGAAGTGAATGGGACGCTGTACTACACGGGTCCCTTCGGCGCCGTCGTCGCCGTGGATGCACGCACCGGCGTGGAGCTCTGGCGGCACCAGCACAAGCTCGCGTCGGTGCCCACCTGCTGCGGCGCGAAGAATCGCGGCGTGGCCGTGTACGGCAACGCGGTGTACGTCAGCACGCTCGATGATCACGTGCTCGCGCTCGACAATCGGACGGGCAACGTGCTCTGGGACGTGCAGACCGCGGATCCCGATTCGTCGTACTCCATGACCAGCGCGCCGCTTGCCGTGGATGGGCGGATCATCGTGGGCATCGCGGGCAGCGACTTCGCCATGCGCGGATCCGTGGACTGCTACGACGCGCGCACCGGCAGGCGGCTCTGGCGCTTCTACACGATCCCGTCGCCCGCCGACGGCGGCTGGTGGGGAAAGTGGTCGCCCACGACGCCGGAGGGCGACAGGCTGCCACGCGACATCGCGCAGGAAAAGCGCGACAGTTCGCGCTACGCCGACGCCTGGAAGCTGGGCGGTGGTGGCGTGTGGAACACCCCGTCGTACGATCCGGCGCTGCACATGATCTACTTCGGCGTCGGCAACGCCGCGCCGAACATGGATGGATCGGTGCGGCCGGGCGACAATCTCTACACGGCGTCGGTCGTCGCGGTGGACATCAACACCGGCACGCTCAGGTGGTACTACCAGGAAGTGCCCCATGACCTGTGGGACTACGATGCATCGAATCCCACCGTGCTCTTCGATGTGACGGTGAATGGCGAGCCCATTCCGGCGGTGGCACAGGCGGGGAAGGATGGGTGGGCGTACATCCTGGACCGGCGCACCGGACAGCGCATCCGCCGCACCTCGCCGTTCGTTCCGCACGAGAACACCTTCGCGGCGCCCACGGCCGCGGGCACGCGCATCATGCCGGGGATGGGCGGCGGAGCGAACAATGCGCCCCCGTCCTTCTCGCCGCTCACCGGGCTGTTGTACATCGCCGGCATCGTCGAGCCCGTGTCCTACACGCTCGCGCCGGAGCCGCTGGTGATCGGTTCGAAGTATCAGGGTGGAAACCACTTCCCGCTGGCGCCGGCCACGGGGACGCTCACCGCCATTGATGTGAACACCGGCGAGGTGCGCTGGCAGACGAAGACCGTTGAGCGCATGCTGGGCAATGGCACGCTCACGACCGCGGGCGACCTGGTGTTCTACGGGGAGCAGCAGGGCGTCTTCCACGCGGCCGACGCCCGAACGGGCAAGATCCTCTGGACAAGCAATACCGGAGGGCACGTTCGTGCTCCTCCGGTCACGTACGAGGTGGATGGAACGCAGTACGTCGCGATTGCCGCGGGGGGTGCGCTCTTCGTGTTCTCGCTGCCCGCCGACGCCCGGCGCTAGAAGCCGGGCGTCACGCAGCGGTCAGCTATCAGCCGACTATCAACCAGCTACCAGCCGGCGCGCGGCCGATGCGACGTTCCCGCGGGCGAACCGTGCACGGGCATCGGCATGATGATGCCAATGGGCATGGTGGTACCACCGTGACCGCGCGGGTCGCAGTTGTCGCCATCCACGACGCCGCCACGGAGAATCACACCGATGATCGAGCCAATGCCGCCCACTGTTCCGTGGGTGCCAGTCCCGGCTGAGGCGACACCGGTGCCGGCCGGATAGGTGACGGGATTGGGCGTGGGACGCGGCCCGACGACAGGTGCCGGCGCCGCAACGGGCGCGGTAACCGTGGGCTCCGGAGATGGCGCGGGAGCAACAGCCGCTACCTGCTGTACCTCAGGCTTTGGCGAGGGCTTGGCCTTGGGCGCGATCTGCTTCTTCGGCGTGCCCTTCGAGACCGCCGCCTTGGGCGCCTCTCCGAGCTCGACCGCGGAGACGACCTGCTCCGGACGATACTGCGACGAGGCCAGCTCCGACGTGGGCGCCGACGCGCGCTGAAGGTCACCCTGCAGGGCCGGACTCAACCCGGCATCACGCGGCTTTGCATCGCGACCACAGGCGACCGCCATCAACGCCACCGCGCCAACTGCCAGCACTTTCACTGCATTCATGGGCTCCTCCTCGTGGAACCATCCCCCCTCGACCCCGCGCCGTTCACGGCACCGCTTTCGCTGGAGACAGTCGCAGGCGCTGTACTAATTGCATCTCTCGCGCCATGGTTCCAGCCGTGAAATCCGGGGCTGGCGGCCTTTGTCGTCCACTTCGCGAGACGGCAGGTGTCCTGCCATTCGTACACCAGGGAAATCGTACATGCATATCATTCACCGCCGCGCACGCGTTGTCCATGTACGCCGGCGGCCCGGCGCCGCCATCGCCACCATGCTCGCGTCTGCTTCGCTGGTGCTGGCGGCCTCCTGCCAGACACCGCCGTCGGGCGCGCGTGCTCTCTCTCCGGCTCAGCGCGCCGCCATTGCCGACACGGTGAAGCAGACCATGATCGCCGCCTGCAATCTCTCGGGTGGCAACGTCGTGGCGCGGCTCATGAGCCTGTATCCCGACACCGGACAGATCATTTCGGCCAGCGTCGGTCACATCACGACGTCACGCGATTCGCTGCGCCAGAACATTCAGACCTTCTGGACGAACGTCGGACGGAACATGAAGGACCCCAAGTGGGAATGGACGTCGATGCACGTCGATGTGCTCGCGCCGGACGCCGCGGCCCTGACCGCCACCTATTCGATCCCCCACCTGACGCCGACCGGCATGCGGCATGTGATCGGCGGCGCCTGGACCGCCGTCTTCCAGCGCCGCGGCGCCCGCTGGGTGATCGTGCAGGAGCACCTCTCTGATTTGCCGCTTTAAAGCAGCGGTTGGTTGAACGACGGTAGCTGGTCGCTGGTCGCTGGTCGTTGGTACGGACGGGGAGTGGGCCGAGCAGCGCGCCACCCGCGCGGGGGAGCAGAGCGGACCCGCAG
>JBOHTE010000352.1:0-3738 GCA_050733555.1 Gemmatimonadaceae bacterium
TTGCGTAGCCGCTCGATCAGCTTTCGAGGCTTCACGTATCCTTCTCTCAGCAGTACTCGAACGAATGCACGGTCTTTATCACGGTATGCTGCAAGCTTGCTCGCTGCCAGGTCGTGTCCCTCGAGACAGTAGCCTGTATTTCCGCGAGTTGCATCTGTCTTCACAGGTATAGTACGCTGCTCCCATCCACTTGGCAGAATGGCGGCTTCGATGGACACGCCGTGCACATAGAAACCGAACTCCTTATGGAACGCCGATCCTTCACCGATTGCTCCATCGATATCGTCCGTTCTGTCGATCCGGTTACGCGGCATAATATCCGCTTCGGCGGATTGCCGCAGATCCTCGTGAGCGTCGGGAAATTGCCCGAGAATTGATTGCGACCCGAAAACGATGACCTCGTGGTCGTGCGCGACGTCGCAGGCCGCACGGATAGCGTGCTCAAGCTCCTCAAACGTCATCGTGGGTCTTGCGCGCTCGCCATGCCTCCAGAATCTCGAGCCGCTCGTCCGCATTGAGCACGTCGAGGAATGGCATCGTCTGGCGGAGCCTGTTGGCGCGTTCCGATTTCTCAATCAGGAAGCGCTGAAGTCTGGATCGTGACATCGTGCGCAGGATGCGCAGCCATTCTTCCAGCTCTTTGCGTTCCGCAGCCGACGCGTGTGCGGCGCGCCGTTTGATGGATATTCGGGCGCGTTCCACAAGCGAGGGATCGTAGCGGAGACGCTCGGCAATCGCGGAAGCCCAATCATGGGCGCGTTCGTCCAGCGCGGCATGGCTGCGGGTCGGCTTCCGCGAACGGCGCTTCGTCTTTGACTGCTCGTTCCGGCCATTCAGTACCGCCAGCGGGGGTACGCCAAACACCAGCGTTGCCGACTCGAGCTCCTTCAACTGCGTACTCGAAAGAGATGCCAGGTCCGCGAGCGTACTGCCCCGCACGTCGAAACTGACCTGAAGACGTTTTTCCAGGCCGCTTAATTTCTCCTGGAGCGCCTCGATTGAGCGGTCGATTGTTGCTGCGGTGTCGAGTACATACAGCGCGACCGTGTCTCCAAACGGGTCGATGTCCGTCTCGGTTGTGCCCAGCCATACTGACCTGGGTGGCGGGCGCAGGGTCGCGGCTGCCTCCTTTATCCCCGTCAGAAATCGTTCGGCGCGCGCGCTTTCGGCAGCGAACAACTGCACCAGGGCCTCGGAGAGCGGGTGCCCTCTCCGTAACCTGACCTGTTGGTGGCTTCCCATGCCTATGTCTTCGATGATGCCCAGGTCACTCAACCTTGCCGTGGCGCGCCAGACGCCTGCCTTGTCCATCTCCACTCGCCGAGACAACTCCGCCCTGCTGACCGGAATTCGAGTCTGTGTCAGCGCGCGCAGGATACGCACGTTCGTCTCAGTCCCAAGGATGGAATTGAGTGGCGCGTTAAGAGGGTTCTGGTGCCGAGACTTCTTACGCTTCAACGTGGCGGGCATTGTAAGCCGTGGTGAGGTTGATTGAAATCAACGCTTGTTGTATAAGATCAACAGCCGTAGAGACAACTCAACCCGCGTTGATTATAATCAAACTTGGTCTCGCAAGCCATCCCAGCGAGGATCAAAGGGGTCAGAGTCGATGGATCAAAGGGGTCAGAGTCGATTGAAACGGGAATGGGGAAACGCTCCACGCCCCAGTATGCCGCCGTGGGAATGGGGAATCGGGGAGGCAGTCACTACTACGGGGAATAGGGAATCGGGAACGGGGAATGGGGGAGGCAGTCACTACTACGGGGAATGGGGAATCGGGAACGGGGATTGGGGTGGCAGTCCGCTCCCCGTTGCCCTACCCCGATTTTATGGGGAATAGGGAATCGGCCTCGCCATTCCCCATTCCCGCCATTCCCCGTTCCCGATTCCCCATTCCCGTTTCAATCGACTCTGACCCCTTTGATCCCTCTGACCCCTTTGATCCCCTACGATCCAACCACCAACCCCACCCCCGTCTCCTTCGCAAACCCAGACACATCCACACTCATTACCTCCTGCAACGCCTGCAGGGCGCGCTGGAGGCGCTGGCGAAGCAGATCGTGCACGGCGATGTCCTGCGTGGTGGGCGGAAAATCGGGATTCCCCGCAATGTCGCCGGCGCCACTGCCCACGATTCCCTCGAGGTAGAGCAGTCGCGTGTAGAGTTCCATGGGAGCACGATACGTCTTCTGATCGTCCTCCTGGAGCTTCCGCTGGAGGAACTGGTCTTCCACGGCGCTGAGCTTTCCATCGAGCGCCTTCGCCCGTTCCAGCAGCGCGCGCTTGGTCGTGTCCGCGCCGTACAGGTCGTGCAGATCCTCGATCTGCATACGCACGCGCTCGAGGCGATTGATCGCGGTCGCCACCGTATCGATGTCATCGTGCACCGCGATGGCGAGCGCGGCGCCGGCCTGCGCGTCGGCGTCGGATCCGGCGGAGTGCGGATCCTTGAGCACGGTGAGCGGCTGATGCAGCGTGTCGCCGCGCAGCACCACCGTCACGGTATAGCTCCCGGGCGGCGCGAGCGGGCCGAGGCTCGGCTCGGCGATGCCGTAGTGGTACACGGGGCGCGTGTGGTCCCCGATGAAGCGCTTGTCTTCCCAGATGTGCGGATAGCCGGGCGGCGTGGTGCGGAGCTCCACGCGCTTCGTCCGGTCGTAGCGGAGATCCCAGTACGCGCGATTGATCCCCTTGGCGCCCGGCCCGTAGAAGGTGCGTACGACGCGACCCGCCGCGTTCGTGATCGTGATGCGCGCCGAATCGCGCACGGCGCGCGCCGAATCCACGGTGTCGGCGATGGCTGAATCGGATGGCGCGTGGAAGACGAAGCTGCCCGTGTCGGTGCCCAGTGAATCGGAGTGCAGCCGCTTCGCGCCACCGCCGGCCTGTTCCTTCGACGTATCCGACAGCGCCTTCGCCAGCAGGTAGTTGATGTCGGCGCCATAGCGCGGATTGCGCCCGTCCGACTGATCGTTGGGCGCGGTCTTGATCCGGTTCACCGTCATGAAGCGATACGCCGGCCGCAGGGCGAACAGATGCGACTTGGCCGATGCGATCGCGTCGTTCAGCTCGCGCAGCGGCCCCAGATCATCCAGGATCCACACCCCGCGTCCCGATGTGCTCACCACCAGATCGTCGAAGTGATCCTGGATCGCCATCCACGTCACCGGTGCGTGCGGCAGGTTCGCCTGCAGCGGATACCAGTGCTGGCCGTCATCGTACGTGAGATAGATGCCGTTCTCCGTGCCCGCGTACAGTATCCCCTTGCGCTTGGAGTCCTCGCGCACCACGTGCACGTAGCTGAACGTGCTCTTCGGAATGCCGCCGCTCAGCAGCTTCCACGTCTTGCCGAAGTCGCTCGTCCTGTAGATGAACGGATCGAAGTTGTTCATCTGGTGGAAGTCCACGCTGATGTACGCGGTGCCAGCGTCGAAGCGCGACGGCTCGATGTTGCTGATCGTCCCCCATTTCGGCAGACCGCCGATGTTCTTCGTGACGTCCGTCCAGGTGGCGCCGCCGTCGCGCGTGACGTGCACCAGCCCGTCGTTGGACCCTGTCCAGATCACGCCCTTCTGCAGCGGCGATTCCGCGATGGCGAACAGCGTGGAGAAGTACTCCACGCCCAGATTGTCCGACGAGAGACCGCCCGATGGACCGAGCTTGCTCGTGTCATTGGTGGTGAGGTCGGGACTGATCACAGTCCAGCTCTGGCCGCCGTCTGTCGTGCGGTGCACGAAC
>JBOHTE010000353.1:0-6573 GCA_050733555.1 Gemmatimonadaceae bacterium
GCGCAGGACAGCGCTCAGGTCGCGCCCGATTCCGCGGTCGCGCCCGATACGTCGTCGGCGCCTCGCCTGGTGAGCGGACGCATCGTGCGACCGGGCACGAACGGAATGCTTCCGGTTCCCGGCATCTGGGTCACGCTGCATCGGGTCGGATCCGACACGGCCGGCCCCGTGGATTCCATGCGCGCCCGACCGGGCGGCCGCTATGCGTTCCGGTATCAGCGCACGGGCAGCGCGGACGCGGTGTATTTCGTGTCCGCGTCCTACGAGGGCATCGCGTACTTCTCGCTGCCGCTGCAGAAGGTGCGCGTCACCGGCACGGACGGTGAAGTGACCGTATTCGACACGACGTCCGGGCCGATTCCGCTGCGGGTCCGCGGCCGCCACATCGTCATCGCGGCGCCATCCGTGGACGGCTCGCGCGAGATCGTCGAGGTCTATGAGCTGACGAACGACAGCTCCCTCACCGTGATCTCGCCCGACGATGCGCACCCGATCTGGACCGCGCGCCTCCCGGCCGGAGAGCGGGACTTCAGCGCCGGTCAGAGCGACGTCTCGATTCAGGCCATTCGCGAGCAGCAGGGCGTGATTGGGGTCAGCGCGCCGTTCGCGCCGGGGCTGAAGCAGATCTCGTTCGCCTATCATGTGCCTGCCGCCGCGTTCCCGCTGCACCTCGCGCTCGATCATGCCGCCACGGTGCTCGAGGTACTCACCGAGGAACCCGCCGTGAAGGTGACCGGTGCGCGACTCGCCCAGGTCGCGCCGGTCTCGATCGATGGTCGCGCCTTTCAACGCTTCACGGCGCAGGATGTCCCGGAGGGCGCCGCGATCCAGGTGGACGCTCCCGTGGCGAGCGAACCGCCGATGGATCGTCGACTCGTGATCGGCATCTCGAGTGCGGTCGGTGCTCTCATGCTGCTGGCGCTCGTGTGGGTGGTGGTGCGCTCGCCGCGTCGCCGCCTGGTGCGCGTACCGGCCGCCAGTGGTCTGGCACGCTCCGCGGCGGCCGGACACGGCACCAGCGCGAGCGCCGACGCGCTGGCGCGGGAGATCGCATCACTCGACGCCTCGTTCGAGGCAGACGCTGCGCCGAGCGACACGGCACGCGCGGCGTATCAGGCGCGGCGCGCGGAGCTCAAGGGTGAGCTCACCGCGTTGCTTGACGCGCGCAACGCGAACGCCTAGCTTCACCGCCAGTACAATTCAGCGGATGCGGGTTCCGGAAGCCGGTGTGAATCCGGCGCGGTCCCGCCACTGTAACGAGCACAACATGCGCGCGCCCGATGCGCCACTGACTCCGGTCGGGAAGGCGGGCGGCGCGGCTCGAAGCCAGGAGACGCCTCGCGTCCGCGCCACTCGAACGGACCCTCGGAGAAGGGGCTGGTGGCGTCGAGCGCATTCGTGTCGTGGCGCGCTCTCGCGCATGGGCATCTCCTCCCCGGGACGGTGCCCAGTTTGCGTTGTGCCCGCGCAGTGCCCGTGCTTGTCCTTCTCATCGCCGCGTGTCGTGCTGCGTCGCCGCGCCGCGATGTCGTGTCTGCCGACGATTTCGGTGATGCGGTGGTGCGTGGCTCCGCGACGACGCCGAGCCGCATCGTGTCGCTCATGCCCGCGACCACCGAGCTGCTCTTCGCGATCGGCGCGGGACCGCGCGTGGTGGGACGCACGCCGTGGGATCTCTGGTCGGATTCCGCGCGCCGCATAGCGGATGTCGGCGTCGGATTGCGGCCGAACATCGAAGCAGTCCTCGCCCAGCGGCCGGACCTGGTGCTGCTTTATGCCACCGGCGAAAATCGCGCGGCCGCGCAGGCGCTGCGCGCGGCTGGCGTGGCGGTCATCGCGTTGCGCATCGATCGTCTCGAGGATTTCCGTCGTGCCGCGCGGCTCATCGGCATGGCGACAGGCGACTCGGCGCGCGCAGCGACCGTCGTGGACAGCGTGGATCGTACGCTCGCGCGCGTACGCTCGAAGACAGCGGGACTGCCCAGACCCACGGTCTTCTGGCACGTCTGGGACGCGCCCATCATCACGATTGCACGCGGCAGCTTTCTCGACGAGCTGCTCACCATCGCGGGCGGCCGCAATGTCTATGAGGATCTGAGCCAGCCGTCACCGCAGGTCTCCCTCGAGGACATCGTGCGCCGCGATCCGGATGTGATCCTCGCGGGACCGGATGGTGCGGCGCGAATTCGCGCGAGCGCCACGTGGCGTGCAGTTCGGGCCGCGCGAGAGGGGCACGTGCTGGTGGTGGACACGTCGCTGATCGGACACCCCTCGGTGCGCATGGGCGAAGCGGCCGTCGTTCTCGCGGGCCTGCTGCATCCGGGGGTGGTGCAGTGAAGCGCACGATCTTCTGGGTCCTCGCCGTGGTGATCCTCGCGGTGCTGATGATCCTGGGCGTATCGTGGGGAACCGTCCCGCTGACGCCGCGCGCGGTGCTCGCGGCGCTTGCCGGACACGGCGACCGGAATGCCATCGAGATCGTGCGCGCCCTGCGGCTGCCGCGGGTCGCACTCGCGGCACTCGTCGGAGCAGGGCTCGGCGTTTCGGGTGCGGCACTGCAGGGGTCGCTGCGCAACGCCCTGGCGGAGCCGTATCTCCTCGGTGTCTCTGGCGGCGCCGCCGTGGGGGCGGTGATCGGTGTCGCGCTCGGCTTCAGCAGCGCGGTGGCGCTGCCCCTGTTCGCGTTCGCGGGAGCCGCCCTTGCGATTGCCACGGCCATTCTCATCGCGCGCGCCGCGGGCGGACGAGCCGATCCCCGCGTCCTGCTCATGGCAGGCGTGATCATTGGCGCCTTCGCGAACGCGGCCATCATGGTCGTACTCTCCGGCGCACCGGCCAACACCATGCGCAGCGCGCTCTGGTGGATGATGGGTTCGGCAGCGGGGGCCGACTGGCCGCAGGTGGCCTGGCTCGCCGGCTACACGGTGCTGGCTGGGGGCGCGCTCCTCTGGTTCTCGCGCGACATCGACATTCTCGCGCTGGGCGAGGAATCCGCGACAGCGCTCGGAGTGGACGCCGAGCGCGCGGGGCGGCGCGTGTTTCTCGTGAGCTCGCTGTTGGCGGCGGCAACGGTGGCGGCGGCGGGGCTGGTGGGCTTCGTCGGGCTCGTGGTGCCGCACCTCGTCCGTGCCGCGGGCATTCGCCGCCATCGCTCCCTGATGCTGGGCGCCGCGCTGGCCGGCGCCGCCCTGGTGGTGCTCGCGGACCTCGTCGCCCGCGTGGCGCATCCGCCCGCGGAATTGCCGCTCGGCGCCGTGACCGCCCTCGTGGGCGTGCCCTTCTTTCTCGTGCAGCTCCGCCGCCTCTCATGATCCGCTTCGAACGCGTCGTCGCACGCTATCCGCGCGCGGCCCGGGCTGCCGTGGACGACATCAGCTTCGTCGTGCCACCTGCGCAGATCACCGCGGTCGTGGGACCCAACGGCAGCGGGAAGAGCACGCTGGTGCGTGCGCTGCTGGGCATGCTGCCGCTCGTATCCGGGACGATTCGCGTCGCAGGACTGGACGGCGCGCCGCGCGACCGCCGCGCCTTCGCGCGCCGCGTGGCCGTGGTGACGCAGCGTGAGTCACTCGTCTTTCCGATGCCCGTACGCGAATACGTCGCGCTCGGCCGCTATCCGCACGAAGGGAGCTGGCATGCAGCCGGCGTAGAGGACGAGCGCGCCGTCGATGATGCCGTGAGGCTCGCGGGAATCCTGCCATTCGCGCAGCGCTCCACCGAGGAGCTGTCGGGCGGCGAATGGCAGCGCGTGCGCATCGCGCGGGCACTCGCGCAGTGCGCGCCGGCACTGGTGCTCGATGAGCCCACGACCTTCCTCGACATCGCGCACGAGATGGCGATGTTCGAACTGTTCACGCGCCTGGCGCGCAGCGGCACCGCGGTGCTGCTGGTGAGTCATCAGCTCAACCTCGTCGCCCGCTTTGCCGACAGCATCGTGCTGCTGCACCAGGGTCGCGTCGCCGCCGCGGGCACGCCCAACGAGGTGATGCGCGCCGCCGTGCTCGAGCCTGTATACGACTGGCCCCTCGTCATCACCCGTGACCCGGCGGTGGGCGCGCCTGCGCTGCTGCCGCTTCGCGGGTCCTCACACTGAACCCGGAACCGCCTGCATGAGGCCCAGCATGTCGTCTCTCGTGCGCCATCTCCTGATCGCCGCCGCCGCGGCGTCGCTCACTGTTACCGCTCGCGCGCAGCAGCCCACTGCGGACAGCACCGCCCTGCCTCCCGTCGTCATCACCGCGACCCGGGTCGGGCTGCCGCAGGCCGCACCCACCGTCAGCACGACCGTGATCACGGGCGACGCCTTGCGGGCGCAAGGCATCACCACGGTGCAGGATGCGCTCGATGAGGCACCTGACATCTTCGTGCCGCGCAGCGGCTCCTATGGCGCTCAGACATCGCTCTTCGTCCGGGGTGGGAACAGCGACTACACCCAGGTGCTGGTGGACGGCGTTCCGGTGAATGATCCCGGCGGCGCGATTGATCTCGCGAATCTGAGTACCGACAACGTGGATCGCATCGAGATCGTGCGCGGACCCGCGAGCGTGCTCTATGGCGCGAACGCCGTGTCGGGCGTCATCCAGATCTTCACGCGCGACGGCGCCGCGGGGTGGCACGCGTCGGCCAGCGCGCGCGGCGGCACTTATGATAGCCGCGACGTCGAGGCGTCCCTGCTGGGCGGTGGCCGGCACCTGTCCGGTTCGCTCGCCCTGGGTGACCACCGCTCGGACGGCATCTACGCGTTCAACAACGGCAATCGGAACAGCGTGGCGAGCGGAGCGCTCCGGCTCACGCCCGATGCACGGTCGAGCGTCAGGCTGGCGCTGCGGTACGGCGACGCCCGTGCCGACATTCCGACAAACTTCTACGGCGTTGCGGACGACAGTAATCAGTTCCACACGGAGCGACGATGGATCGGCTCCGTCGATGCGGGACGGTTCCTCACGCCCAGGCTCGAGGCGCGCGTGCTCCTCGGCGCGACTCAGAGCACGGGGCGATCCGCCGACCTGCCGGATACGGCCGGGGAGACGTGCGATGCGTGCTATGACAACACGACGACGACATCCCGCCGGAGCGCCGATGCGCGGCTCAACCTCCACGTGGCGCCGGAGCTGCTGCTCACGACCGGCGGCGCCTATGAATGGCAGCACGAGCGCATTACCGGTTCCAGCGCGGACAGTCGCACCGTCAACGCATTCTACGCCCAGGCGTTGGGGAGCGCGTGGCGCGCATTCTCGTACACGGCCGGCGTGCGACGGGATGACAACAGCCTCTTCGGGTCCTTCACGACGTTTCGCGTGTCAACCGGATACGCGCTGCGTGAGGGTACGCACGTCCACGCATCCTTCGGGACCGCGTTCAAGGAGCCGACCTTCGATCAGATGCTCTCCACCTCGCCCTTCGCGCGCGGTAATCCTGCGCTGCGCCCGGAGCACACGAGGAGCTGGGATGCCGGTCTGAGCCAGACGCTCGTGCATGGCGTGGTGACCATTGGCGCGACGTACTTCTCGCAGCGCTTCCGTGACATGATCCAGTATCTGGCATCGCCGCCAGAGGCGGAGGATCCAAACTATGTGAATCTCGGCGGCGTGCGTGCGGATGGCGTGGAGTACACCGCGGCGCTGCACCCCGCTGCGCGGTGGGACGTGACGGCGGGCTACACACATCTCCGCACGCGGGTGTCGGATGTCGGCGACGTCACCGATGCGACTGCGCCGTACGTCGCCGGCGAACGCCTCCTGCGGCGCCCGGACGACCAGTTCACCCTCACGGTGGGCTTTCGCCCCTCCCCCCGCGCCGCGCTGGGTGCGCACGTGACCTCCGTTGGCAATCGCGCGGATGTGGACTTCCAGAACTTCGTGCGCGTGCTGGCTCCGTCCTATACGACGGTGGACCTGTCCGGTGCGTTCACCGTGCTACGCGGTGCGCCGCGCGCGCCGGCTGTCACGCTCACGGCACGCGTCGAGAACGTGCTGAACGCCGACTACACGCCGATCTACGGCTTCCGGGCGCCGGGCCGGGCGGTGTTGGTGGGCGTGCGGATCGGGATGTAGGACCCGCGGCCACCAGCTACCAGCTACTAGTTTCCATCCATGCCTGCGCTTGCCACCGACGCCATTGTGTTGCACGCATTTCCATACTCGGAAACCTCGCGGATCCTCCGCCTGGCCACGCGCGATGCCGGTGTGCAGTCGGTCCTCGCACGCGGTGCGCGGAGAGGGAAGGGACGATTCTCCGCGGCGCTCGACCTCTTCGCACAGGGTACGGCACAGCTCTACATGAAGGAGGGACGCGACCTGCAGACCCTGGCGGCGTTCGATGTGACTGTCGCGCGGTCCGCCCTCGCCGCCGACCTGTCGCGCTTCACCGCCGCATCCGCCACGGCGGAGCTCATGCTGCGATTCGGCACCGCCAACGAGGCACCCGACACGCTGTTCGACACCCTGACCGCCGCACTGGATCGCATCGCGGCCGCGCCGCCGGAGCGCGCGGACGAGGCAGGGCTCGTCGGCGCATGGCACCTGGTCGCGGAGCTCGGCTTTGCGCCGTCCATGAACAGCTGCTCCCTGTGCC
>JBOHTE010000354.1:0-7442 GCA_050733555.1 Gemmatimonadaceae bacterium
CACGATTCCCCATTCCCGATTGCCCATTCCCCGGGGGAAGGGCGGTAGGGCGGGGTGTCGTCACGCTGGCACGATGTTCTGGTTCAGATGGAACACATTCTCCGGATCGTACGTCCGCTTGAGCCCGGCCAGCCGCGCATAGTGCGCACCGTACGCCTGCCGAACGCGGTCCGATTCGTCCTGCGTCATGAAATTCACGTATGCGCCGCCCGTTGCGTAGGGAGTGACCGCGCTGAACGTCTTGCGTGCCCAACCGATGCAGTCGTCGTCCTGCGCGGCATCGGTCCACCGGCCATGCACGTTGAGCACGAACGCGGCGTCCCGGCCCACATAGGCGGTCGCATCGGCGCTCACGCGCTGCGCCGCGCCGCCCAACTGCGCCAGGAAGACCTCGCACTGCGGTGACGGCAGCTCCGGGACGGCAGTCACCACGGCGTCGATGACGCCGTCATCCAGCTGCGTCAGATTGTGCGTCTTCCAGTAGTTGCGTGCGCCCGGCGTGAGCAGCGGGTCGAACGCTGCCTGGAACCCGGTGTACGGGTGCGGCGAGACCACGTCGGCAATCGGCTTGCCCAGCGCGCGCAGCGGCGCGACCGCGTGCTCGCCCGCTTTCATGTCGCCCGAGTACAATACCGCGAACACCACGACGTTCGTCCCGTGCACCTCGGTGGGCAGAAATGGCAGCGGCGGCGCCTTGCGCAGCACCACCCACACACTCAGCTCGTCGGGGGCCTGCGCCGCCACCTCGCGATAGCGGCGCAGCAGCTCCGCCGCGTTGTCGAATGGGTGCACGATGAGGCCGGCCAGCACCTGGGGCCCCACGGCATGCAGGTCGTACTCGAATTGCGTGACCACGCCGAAGTTTCCGCCGCCGCCGCGCAGCGCCCAGAAGAGATCGGGGTGCGACTGTTCGCTCGCGGTCATCAGCTCGCCGGCGGCGGTCACGATGTCCACCGAGCGCAGACTGTCCACCGTCATCCCGTACGGGCGCGTGAGCCAGCCGATTCCGCCGCCCAGCGTGAGTCCGGCGATGCCGGTGGTCGAGTTGATGCCCAGCGGCGTCGCCAGTCCGAATTCCTGGGTCGCGCGATCGAACTCGGCCAGGGTGAGCCCCGGGTCCGCACGCGCGGTGCGCGAGCCCTGGTCAACGTGAATTCGTTTGAGAGACGACAGGTCGATGACGAGTCCGCCATCGCAGATCGCGCTGCCGGCGATGTTGTGCCCGCCGCCCCGCACGGCGATGGGCAGCCCGTGGTCGCGCGCGAATCGGATCGCGTGCTGAACGTCGGCGACGGACGCACAGCGCGCGATGAGCGCGGGTCGCCGATCGATCATGGCATTCCAGATCCGGCGCGCGTCGTCATAATCGGGCGACGACGGGGTGAGCACGGTGCCTTCCAGGCGCGCTGCCAGAGTCTGCGCCGCGCCTTCAATGTGCGTGCTGCGCGGAATGGAGCTCGCGGTGTTCAGTGGAGAAGTCATGTCCGCTTCCAGATTCGGGGTAGATGGAGACACTCATGGACTAAGCCGGAAACGCGATCCGATCGGATCATGAGCGCCGGAAACGCCACTGTCCACGCCCCGGTCCCGCTCCGTTGCCCATTCCCATTCCGGGTAGATCTCCTAATTTGGAACTTCTCACCGTGCCTGGTGATCCATGGCGTCTGTGAACGATCAACTGGAAATCACGCGCCTGCTCGGCGAGGCCGGTCGCGGCGGCCGCGCGGCCGTGGACCGGCTGGTGCCGCTCGTCTACAATGAGCTACGCCGCATCGCGCACCGCCGGCTCGCCGGCGAACGCACGGGCCATACGCTCGACACCACGGCGCTCGTGCACGAGACCTACCTCGAGCTCGTGGGGCTCGAACGCCTTGAATTTCGCAGCCGCGCGCATTTCCTCGCCATTGCGGCCCAGGCCATGCGGCGCGTGCTCATTGATTACGCCGTGTCCCGCAACGCGCAGAAACGGGGTGGCCCGAGGAAGCCCGTGCCGCTCGATGCCATCGCCCTCGTGGCCGATGAGCGCACCGATGATCTGCTCGCGCTGGATGAGGCGCTCGACCGGCTCGCGACGCTGGACGAACGGCAATCGCGGGTGGTGGAATGCCGCTTCTTCGGTGGCATGAACATCGACGAGACCGCCACGGCGCTGGACATCTCGCCCGCCACGGTCAAGCGCGACTGGATGGTGGCGCGTGCCTGGCTCAATCGGGAGCTGGCGTCATGATGCCCGACCTGCCGAGCGATGCGGCGCGGCTCTGGCGCAGCGCGGGCGACGCGCTTGCGGCGGCGCTGGCCCTCCCTGCATCGGAGCGACTCCGCTGGATCGAGCGCGTGGGGGCACAGGACCCGGCCCTGCGACGCGAGGTGGAATCACTGCTTGCCGCGCACGCGCGTTCCGGCTTGCTGGATGAGCCGGTGCGGAATCTCGCGCCGGCGGAGCCGGCCAGCGCTGCGTCCGGCGCGCGCGATGCGGTCATCGGGCACTATCGCATTCTCAGCCTGGCCGGTGCCGGGGGAATGGGTCTGGTCTACAAGGCCCGCGACCTCCGACTCGAGCGCACCGTCGTGCTCAAGCTGCTGCCCTCCTACCTGATGCAGGATGTCAGAGCGCGCGAGCGCTTTCGCGTGGAGGCGCAGGCGGCCGCGGCGCTCGATCATCCGAACATCTGCACGATCTACGAAGTGGGGGAAGGCGCCCAGGGCGAATACTTCATCGCCATGGCCTGGTATGACGGCGATACGCTCGCGCGCCGTCTCGCGCGCGGCGTGCTGCCGGTGGATGAGGCGGTGGCACTCGCGCTGCAACTGGCGCGCGGACTCGCGCGGGCGCATGAGCATGGCATCATCCATCGCGACATCAAGCCGGCCAATCTCGTCATCACGACCGACGGGGTGCTCAAGATCCTCGACTTCGGCGTCGCGAAGCTGCGCGACCTGAAGCTCAGCGAGCCCGGCATGGTGCCGGGCACGCTGGCCTACATGAGTCCCGAGCAGGCGAACGCGGAGGAAGTGGACGCACGCGCCGATCTCTGGTCGCTTGGCGTGGTGCTGCATGAGATGCTCGCGGGCACCCTGCCGTTCCGTGGTGACGACGCGCGCTCCATGCTGCTGGCCATTCGCGACGGAGAGCCCGAGCCGCTCTCCGCCGTGCGCAGCGATGTGCCGCCGGCGCTGAGCCGTCTCGTGCGCACGCTGCTCGCCAGGCGGCCTGAGGGACGGCCGGCGTCAGCGGCCGACGTCGCGGCGGAGCTCGAAGCCATTGGCACACTGGTGGGCATGCCGGCGCTCGCGGTGACGCGACGCGCGGCGACGGAGGAACGCGGCGGCGCGCTGCTGTCCATGCCGGCTGAAGGCGAACGGCGTCAGGCCACCGTGATCGCGCTGCGGGTCTCGGGTCACGCGAACCTGATCGAAGCACGCGGCGTGGCGTACGCCGAGCGCGCCGTGGAACAGGTGCGGACCATCGTGGAGAGCGCGACGGAGCGGCACGGGGGCCTGGTGAACCGGTTCGACGAGAACGGCGCCATCATCGTGTTTGGCGTGCCGCGAACCCACGAGGACGATGCGGTTCGGGCCGCGCGCGCCGCCGCGGAGTTCATCGCGGCGGCGTCGGAACGGGAGCGCACGGACGCGTCCGACTCCGCCGCGACGCTGCAACTGCACGTTGGCCTCGACAGCGGTAACGTCATCACGCGGCGTAGCGTGGCTGGCCAGACGCGTCATGGGCTCTCGGGCGCCGCGATGGACCTGGCGTGGCGACTGGCCGGGCTGGCGCCGCCGGGACACATCTGGGTGAGTCCGCACTGCCGCCGGCTGCTTGACGGGTGGATGCAGCTCGAGCCATGCGCGCCCATCGCGCTGCCCGTCATGCCGCATCCGATCGTACCGTGGCAGCTCCTGACGGGATCGGACGCCGCCACGCGTCTGGACACCGCGGAGCGGCACGGCGACGTCACACCCTATACGGGTCGCGACCGCGAGCTGGCACTCATGCGCGAGGCGCTCGCGGACGCATGCCGCGGCTCGGGACGTTTCGTGACCGTGGTGGGCGAAGCGGGCATGGGAAAGAGCCGCCTGCTGCTGGAGTTGCGCCACATGATCGGCGAGCGTGACGTGACGGTGCTGCAGGGTCGCTGTCAGTCGTACGGCGGTGGCGCACCGTATCTCCCGTTCATTGACGTGCTGCGCGAGGCGTTGGGGCTGGCGGCGACGACGGGCACGGCGGCGCGTGCGCCGCTCGTGGCACAGCGCGTTCACGAGACCGCGCCGGAACTCGATGAGTTTGTCCCGCTTTTCCTGCACCTGCTCTCCGTTCCGTCGGACGAGCCGCACATGCCGCCGCATCTGCGCGGCGAACAGTTCCGCTTCTCCGCGCAGGAAGCGATCGCGGGCCTGCTCACCGCCAGCAGCCGCACGCGCGCGACTGTGCTGCTGCTCGAAGACTGGCACTGGGTGGACGACGCGTCCCACGCGGTGCTGTCGCAGGTGGCGGAGCTCGCCGCCCAGCACGCGATGCTCGTCGTCGTGACCTGCCGCCCGGGGTACATCACCGACTGGGGCAGCGCGACGCCTCACACCGTCATCACGCTGGGCGGGCTGCCCGAATCGTCATCGCGCGGCCTGCTGCGCGCCATCCTGCGGGTGAACGATGTCCCTGGGCCGCTCGGCGCGCTGCTGCACGAGCGGACCGGAGGCAATCCGTTCTTCCTCGAGGAGATCTGCCAGTCACTGCTCGAGGATGGTACGGTGCATGTGTCCGCCGGCCGTGTGGAGGTCACCGGCTCGCTGGAGGCGCGCGGCCTTCCGGATACCGTGCAGGCGGTGATCCGCGCGCGACTCGATCGTCTCGACCCCGAGACGCGCGACATCCTGCGCGTGGCCGCCGTCATCGGACGCGAGTTCGCGCGTGACGTCCTGGAGCGCACGGCTGGAGACACGTCCCGTCTCCCCGCGGCGCTGCACGCGCTCAAGGCGGCCGGCGTCATCCAGCAGATGCGCATTCTGCCGGCGCCGGAGTACCGGTTCAAGCACCTGCTCATGCAGGAAGTCGCGTATGCGAGCCTGCTCGAACATCAGCGCCGTACGCTGCACGGTCTGGTCGGCGAAGCCATCGAGGCCCTTCGTGACCCGCTCCCCGACGAGCAGCTCGAACGGCTCGCGAACCATTTCAGCCGCGCCGAACGCTGGGATCGCGCCGTGGAGTATGCCGTTCGCGCGGCGGATCGCGCGGCGTTCCTGGCGGAGTTCCAGAAAGCGTCCGAGCTGCTCGCGCGGGCACGCGACTGGCTGCTGCGCATGCCGGAGAACGACGCGCGTCGCACCCGTCTCGTGGACCTGCTCCTCAGGCGGGAGCGGCTGAGCGAGACGCTCGGCCAGCGTGAGGAGCAGCAGCGGCTCATCAATGAGATGATCGCGCTGCTGCAGGACGAGCGCGATCCGGCGCGGCTGGCCGAGGTCTTCGTCCGCCAGGGGGATCTATTCACGCTGCTGCGCCAGTTCGCTGCGGCGGAAACGGCGCTGCAACGCTCGCTGCGGCTGCGCCGCGAGCTGGGCGATGCGCTCGGCATTACGAACACGCTGCGCAGTCTCGGTCTGCTGCGCTGGCACCAGGGGCGCGATGCGGATGCGCTGGCACACATCGAGGAAGCGCTTGCCCTTGACCGCGCGCGTGACGATGCCGCCGCGGTGATCGGGGATCTCTCGAATCTCGGCTACGTGCTCAAGGGGCTGGGCATGCTCGATCGCGCGCGGGCGCGGCTTCAGGAAGGACTCGAGCTCTCCGACCGCACGCTCGCCGGCGACGTGAGCGCCGACGTGCGCAGCGAGCTGGCGTTCAAGCATACGTATCTCATGCACAACCTCGCGAACGTCCTGCGTGAGCTCGGCGACAACGATGGCGCGCTCGAACTGCTGAATCGCACCAAGGATGACGCGGCGGGGAAGCGGATGCCCATTCAGCTCTCGTATCACTACACGTCCATCGCGCACATGCTGCTCCAGGCAGGACGGATCGACGAAAGCCTGGCGCACTATCGATCGGCGGTGGAGCTCACGCGGGGCGCCAACTTCGTGCCGGGGCTGGCGCAGTCCCTGTCCATGCTCGGCACGCTGTTGCTCGGGCTGGGACGCAATGCCGAGGCGCGGGGGCATCTGGAGGAAGCTGCGCAGCTCTTTGCGCAACTCAAGGATCGGCAGGCGGAAGCACGTCTCTGGACCGACGTGGCGCGGGTGGACGAACTGGCGCACCACGACGCCAACGCGCTGGCCTGCTGGTCCAGGGCGCGGGCGCTGCGCCGCGAGCTGCGCGATCGGGCCGGCGAGCTCGTCGCGGTGGAAGGCCTCGCCCGCGTGACGCGACGTCACGTGTCGGAGCCCTCATTCGCGCTCTCCTATTATGTTGAGGCGGTCGCGCTGGCGGCGACGCTGGGCGATCGCGCAGCCGAGGGCCGTCTGCGGAACGTCATTGGCATTCTCGAATGGGAGAGCGGGCGCCATGCGGCGGCGCTCGAGCAGTATGAAGCCGCGCTCGCCTGTTTCCGGCAGGCCGGGAATGCACAAGGGAGCGGGCTTGCCCTCAACAGCATTGGCGTCACGCTGCGCGCGATCGGCCGGCAGGACGATGCGCACCGCGCGCTCGAGGATGCATTGGAGCACAATCGCCGCGAGGGAGGCGATGTCCTGCTCGGGCACTCGCTGGGCGCGCTCGGAGCGCTCGAGATGGACGCTGGCGAGGTTGAACGTGCGGCAGCGCGCTTCGAGGAGTCGCTCGCCATCCGGCTGCGCCTGCGCGACCGGCGCGGCGAAGGATGGATGCGCTACGAACTGGCGCGCGTCGCGGCGGTGCGAGGCAGTCCGGACATCGGGCGGTCCCTGCTGGCCACCGCAGTGGGACTTGCTGAAGAATGCGGCGACTCGGAACTGGGCGAAGCCTGTGACCGGCTGCGGCGGAGCGCGGGTCTGTAGCTCACGCGACATCACTCAGGGAGGATACTGTGCCACGCTACATCATTGAACGCTCAGTCGGCCAGTTGACCCGGGACGAGCTGGATACGGCATCCCGGCGATCCATGGCGGCCATCAGCGAAATACCCGGCGTCGTCTGGATCCGCAGTTACGTCTCGGAGGCGGAAGGCAAGATCTACTGCGAATACGATGCGCCCAGCCCCGAGGCCGTGCGCGAGCACGCGCGTCGTGCGGGACTCCCCGTGGACTCCGTGGCCGAAGTGTCGCTGGAGCTGAGTCCGACCATGTTTCGCTGAGGGCGCGGCACAGGGGCTGCCCCTGCGCGTCCGGAACTGTCCCGTAACGTCGACATAACAGCTCCTCGGGATTCTTCCGCCCATGGGCGCGAAGGAAACCGATAGCGCAGCGGAGCCTGTCATGCCGAAGCTACGGATGCGGAACGGGGCGATGCGCGCCACCCTCGCGCCGGTAATACC
>JBOHTE010000355.1:0-1171 GCA_050733555.1 Gemmatimonadaceae bacterium
GCGAGGAACTGTGGAATCGTGGCGAAGCGGTGCGCCGGGTTCTTGGCGAGCGCGCGTTAGAGCGCGTCGTCCAGGGCGGGGGAGACGTCGGGCCGCAAGGCCCGTAGTGGCCGCGGCGACTCCGTGACCTGACGGCTGATGATGGTGCGGGTGCTGCCACCGCTGAAGGGTGGCTCGCCGGCGAGCATCTCGTACACCACACAGGCAAAGCTGTAGATGTCGCTCGTGGAGTCGAGATTGCGCTCGCCGCTGGCCTGCTCGGGGCTCATGTACTCGGGCGTGCCCACTGTGAGCCCGGGGTCGGTGAGCGGCTCCCGGTCGGTCGGTTCGCCGCACGCCTGCGCGATGCCGAAATCCGCGATCAGGGCGTGGCCATCCGCAAAGAGAATGTTCTCCGGCTTCACGTCGCGGTGCACGAACCCGCCGCGGTGCACGTAGTCGAGGCCCGCGCCCACCTCCATCGTGATCCGGAGCGCGTCCTGGATGGACAGTTGCCCCGAGGCGGAGAGCCGGTCGCGCAGTGATCCGCCGTCCACGTAGGGCGCGACGTAATAGAGAGTGCCGGCGGCGTTTCCGGAATCAATGAGCGGCAGGATGTGCGGGTGGGCCAGGCGCGCGGCAATGCCGATCTCGCGCAGAAAGCGCTCGGCGCCAAGCGAGGCAGCGAACACAGGGCTCAGCACCTTGATGGCGACCTTGCGACCGTGCTTCAGATCTTCGGCGAGGAAGACGGTGGCCATTCCACCGTGTCCGAGCTCACGCTCCAGGGTGTAGCGTCCGGCCAGAGCATCAGTGAGCGAGCCGCCAGCGCGTGCACTTTCCATCTTGCCGGGCTCAGCTGCAATAATGGCTTGACGGGTCATTCGCAGCCGCTTATTAGTCATGGGCTTTGACGGCGGATACACTCAGTGCTGTACCCCGTCGTAGTCCCTGCTATACGCTGGGTGACCCGTATCAGTTCCAACTGTCGAGATTGTCCTGCTTCAATATCTTGCTTGACGCAAGTGCGGAGGCGTGTTCAGGCGTTTCAATCTGATTCACGGTAACCGAGATCTTACTTGTCATCTTCAGCGGCACATCTGCCTGCGTCAGTGTGCGCGGGCGAGATCGTCCCCCGGCACGGGCATCCAGCCCAGCCGGGCACGCTGCCGTCCACCCCACGATCTGGCTG
>JBOHTE010000356.1:0-14810 GCA_050733555.1 Gemmatimonadaceae bacterium
GAATACGGGCGCCCCAGCGCGTCCGCGGCCCGATGCAGATCGCCGCCAGCCACCGCGCGGCGAATCAGCGTGGACGACACGGGGCGCCCGTCCTCGAGCGTGACGGGGCCCACCACCTCCACGCCGAAGCCACGATCCTGACCGAGCTGCCGGAGCACATCCACATCACCCTCGCGCCCGCGTCCGAAGCCGTGGTCGTAGCCGATGATGAGGTCGCGCATGTGGAAGCGCCGCAGCAGCACCTCGTCCACGAACTGGGCGGCGGAGTAGCGCTGCAGCGCCGTCGTGAAGGGCACGATGGCCAGGTAGTTGACGCCGCTCTCGGCAACGACTTCGAGTTTCTCGTCTCCGACCGTGAGCAGCGGCGGCGCCGCGGCGGGATTCACCACCTCCAGCGGATGCGGCTCGAACGTGACGAGCACGCTGGGCAGGCCCTCTGCGCGCGAGCGCTGCGCGAGGCGGCTCAGCACGTCGCGGTGGCCGCGATGCACCCCGTCAAAGGTGCCGACGGTGACAATGGTGCCCGGTGAATCGGGCGGAAGGCCGGAGTCGCGCCAGCCGCGGAATTCCTCAGGCATCACGCATCACCATGCGCGGATGCCAGTTCCCATCCGTGCGATCCGCCACCGCCACGAGCGCCCCCGCGTCATCCACCAGCGCGGCCCGTGGGCCGGGCTCACTCGCGGGGATGCGCTGTCCGTGCGCGACGCGGGCGGCCTCGTCTGCCGTCAGGACCTGCGCGGGAAGCGACGGCACGGCGGCGCGCGGCGGCAGCAGCACAGGCGCGCCGACCAGTCCGTCGAGCGTATACGCGGCGTTCACCGAGAACCGGCCGCACTGCACGCGGCGCAGCGCGGAGAGATGCGCCGCGCCATCCGCGAGCCGTCCCAGATCGCGCGCCAGGGCGCGAACGTACGTTCCACCCGCGCACGTGATGCGGACCTCCAGCTCGTTCACGCGCCACTGGAGCACCGTCCACGCCTCCACATGCACGGCAACGGGCGGCAGCGCCAGGGGCGCGCCGCGGCGCGCCGCGATGTAGGCGCGCTGGCCGTCACGCTGCTTCGCGGAGTACGCCGGCGGCACCTGCAGCAGGTCGCCGGCGAGCGTCTGCATGGCGGACTCCAGGGCCGCGCGCGACGGCACCGGGGCCGTGCGGACCACCTGGCCCGTCGGATCATCCGTGTCCGTTTCCGCGCCGAGCCGCACCGTGGCCTCGTACGTCTTGGGTTCATCCTCGAGATAGGCAGCCAGCCGCGTTGCGCGCCCGATGAGCAGAATGAGCAACCCGGTTGCGAAGGGGTCGAGCGTGCCCGCATGACCGGCCCGCCGCACGCCGAGCACGCGTCGCACGACGTTCACGATGTCGTGCGAGCTGCGTCCGGCCGGCTTGTCCACGAGCAGCAATCCGTCAGGTGCCTGATTCTCCATTGCCCGGCGTGGGCTCGTCCTTGAGCTGTGCGAGAAGCGTTTCGATGCGCGCCGCCTGTGCGATGCTGTGGTCCAGACGGAACATGAGGTCCGGCGCGAGGCGCAGGCGCAGTGCGCGCGCGACGCGCGGGCGCAGGTGCGCCGCAAGGCTTTCGAGTCCCTCCAGCGTCTGCGCGCGCTCCGCGTCGCTGCCCATGATGCTCACGTAGACGCGGGCGGTGCGCAGATCACGCGTGACATCCACTCCCGTGACCGTCACGAATCCCACGATGCGTGGATCCTTCGCGCCGTCGGTGAGAAAGCGCGCGATTTCTTCGCGAATGGCCTCCGCAACGCGGTCGGCTCGTTGATGAGGAGGAGGCATGAGATGGAGCGCGGCTGTGGCGGGCCGACCGTGCTGCATGCGCGGCCGGCGAGCACGCTTACAGCGTTCGCGCCACTTCCTCCGTGCGATAGCACTCGATCACATCGCTGACCTTGAGGTCGTTGAAGTTCTCGATGCCGATACCGCATTCGAATCCTTCGCGCACCTCGCGGACATCATCCTTGAAGCGGCGCAGCGAACCAATCACGCCGTCGTAGACCTCGACGCCGTCGCGAATGATGCGCACCCGGCCGTGTCGCGACACCGTCCCGTGGCGCACGAAGGACCCGGCGATCACACCAGCCTTCGGCACACGGAACAGCTCGCGAACTTCCGCCTCACCCAGCGTCACCTCGCGTTCCTCGGGGCGCAGCAGACCGCCCAGCGCGGCGCGCACGTCGTCGACCGCCTCGTAAATCACGCGATAGAGGCGAATGTCCACCCCCTCGCGTTCGGCGGCGGCGCGCGCGTTCGAGTCGGGACGCACGTGGAAGCCGATGATGATCGCGCCAGACGCCTTGGCCAGCAGGATGTCGCTTTCCGTGATCGCGCCCACGCCACGGTGCACGATGTCCACCTTGACCTCGGCGTTGGAGAGCTGGCCCAGCGCGTCGGCCACGGCTTCTGCCGGCCCGCCCTGGTCCGCCTTGATCACGAGATTCAGCGCGCGCACCACGCCGGCGGCCGCCTGTGACATGAAGTCCTCGAGCGACACCGACGCACGCGATGTGCGCCGGCTCTTCGCCTCGCGATCCAGCCGCTGGCGCCGCTGCGCGATCTCGCGCGCCTCGAGCGCATCGTCCACCGCCAGCAACTGATCCCCAGCCATGGGAACGCCTTCGATACCCAGCACCTGCACGGGAATGCCCGGCCCGGCGTCGGGTGCGGTCTTGCCGCGCTCGTCGAGCAGGGCTCGGACGCGCCCCGAGTACATGCCGCAGATAAAATCGTCCCCCACGCGCAGGGTGCCGTTCTGCACGAGCACCGTCGCGACCGGGCCCTTGCCCGGATCAAGTTGCGCTTCCACGACCGCCCCGATGGCGCGCCGATTCGGATTCGCCTTGAGGTCGAGGATCTCGGCCTGCAGGAGGATCTGATCGAGCAGCTCCGGCACGTTCGTTCCCTTCTTGGCGGAGATCGGCGTGGAGAGCGTCGTGCCGCCGAACTCCTCGAGCACCACGCCCTGCTGCAGGAGATCCTGCTTGACCTTGGGCACATTGGCCGATGGCAGGTCGATCTTGTTGATCGCCACGACGAGCGGCACGCCTGCGTTCCGCGCGTGCGAGATGGCCTCAACGGTCTGCGGCATCACCTGATCGTCCGCCGCGACCACGAGCACGACGATGTCGGTGACCTGCGCGCCGCGGGCGCGCATGGCGGTGAACGCCTCGTGGCCCGGCGTGTCGAGAAAGGTGATCTCGCGGCCGTTGGCCAGCGTCACATGATATGCGCCGATGTGCTGCGTGATGCCGCCAGCCTCGCCGGCAACGACGTTCGCCTTGCGGATGTAGTCCAGCAGCGACGTCTTGCCGTGATCGACGTGGCCCATGATGGTGACGACCGGCGATCGGGTGACCAGATCTTCGGGGCGATCGGTTTCCGGCTGCTCCTCCATGGCCGCGTATTCTTCCTCGCGCACGGCCCGGAAGCCGAACTCACCAGAAATCAGCTCGATCTGATCGAAGTCCAGTCGCTGGTTGATCGTGACCATGAGTCCGAGATTCTTGAACGCGAAGCCGACGATCTGCGTGGGCGGAATCTTGAGGATGGACGCGAGCTCGCTGACGGTGATGAACTCGTTCACGCGCACCGTGGTGCGTTCGCGCTCCGCGTCCGCGGCACGCTGTGCCTCGACCTCCTCGCGATAGCTGCTGTCCTCGCCACGCCGCGGGCCGCGCCGCGAAGGTGCTCCGCGCAGGGCGGTCATCGTGCGTGTGATGTTCGCGCTCACGGCTTCCTGATCCACCGCGCCGCGCTTCCCCTTCTTGCGCTTGCCGCCGCGCTTTTCCTCCCGGCGGCTGGGCAGGCTGGTGCTGGCACCCGGTGCCGCGGACGCAACCGGACGAGGCTGCGAGGCGGCGGGACCAGCGGCCTGTCTGGGGCGCGGCGGCCCGGGAACCACCGACCGTGGACGCTGCCAATCCGACCCGACCGGAGTTGGGCGGGACGACGCGGGGCGGCTCGTCGCCGCAGCAGACGCCGGAGCCGCGGGACGCACCGCGGGGAACGCCGGCGTCTGCGGCGCAGTGCGACCGACGTCCGGACGGGGTGGCATGGGCTCGGACTGCGCCGGAACAGCGACAGGCGCCTCGGCGGGTGGTGCAGCACGGCGGCGAGCGGGCGCGGCTGGCGTCCCTGCCGTCTCCGCCGGTGCGGCCTGCTCCGCCGCATCCGGCGATGCTGGCGCTTCGGTCTCGGCCGGCGCGGGCTCGGCCATTTCCATCTCGGCCGCGGTCGCGACGATGTCCGCCGCCTTACGACGCCGACGCGCGATCGGCTCGCTTCCTCCGCCCTGTTCGGTCGGAGCCGACGAGGGCGCAGCCGCCGCCGTAGTCCGGCGCCGCCGGCTCGTGCTGGCGGCAGGCTTCTCCTGGCGTGCCCGCTTCTCCCGTTCCCAACGCGCCCGCAGGCGCGCCACCTGATCATCCGCAAGGACACTCAGATGACTGCGCACGGGAACGTCCATGGAACGCAGCAGCGTCATCAGCTCGTCGTTGCTGATGCCGAACTCGCCAGCCAGATCATGTACCCGAAGCTTGAGCAAACCAACCCTCCTATGCGGCCCCCACGGGGCCAGACCTCACGATCGCGCGAATCCCCTTCGCCAGATCACGATCCGTAATGCCAACTACCGTCGTCTGCTGCCGTCCTACCGCATGTCCCAGTGCCGCCGCCGACGGAGCCGATACCATCTCGATGCGCCGGGCACGAAGCAGCGGCACAATCTTGTCCAGACTGTTCCGCGCCGCGTCAGGCGCGACCACGGCCAGCTCCAACGCGCCACGCTTCGCCGCCTCGCGCACCCGATCGACTCCGGCCACCGCCAGACGCGCGCGCATCCCGAGGCCCACCAGGCCAAGGATTCGCTGGGCCACCGCGGGTTGCGTCACGCCGCTGATCCCTCCGGATTCTCCGCCCCGTCCGTTCCACCCTCCTCGGTGGTCAGCTCGTCAATGAGCGCCATGATGCGATCCGCCTCCTCCGGTGCGATGCCGGGCAGGCGAAGCAGATCCTCTCGTTCGAGATCAATGATGTCGTTCAGCGTGCGATAGCCCGCATCCTCGAGCACGGCCACGGTGGCCGGACCCAGGCCGCCAATGTCCGAGAGCTTCACGTCGGCTGCCGCGTTCTCCTCCGGGAGCGGCGCGAACAGTGGCGCCTCACCGCCCCGCTCCAGCCACTCGCGGCTCGAGTAGAGATCGATCTTCCATCCCGTGAGCTCCGACGCGAGGCGCACGTTCTGCCCGTTGCGCCCGATGGCGAGCGAGAGCTGATCTTCATCCACGACCGCCGGGATGGTCCGCGTGGCCGGGTCACTGAACACGCGCGCCACGCGCGCCGGCGCCAGCGCCATCTTGGCGAAGCGCTCGGGATCGGCAGACCATGGTACGATGTCAATGCGCTCGCCACCCAACTCATTCACCACCGCCTGCACGCGCGAGCCCTTCAGGCCGACGCACGCGCCAACGGGATCGATGGAATCATCGCGGGAGACCACGGCGATCTTCGTGCGGCTGCCGACTTCGCGCGCCACGGCGCGGATTTCCACGATGCCCTGCTGGATCTCGGGCACCTCGAGCTTGAACAGCGCCTGCACGAACAGCCCATCGGCACGGCTGAGAATCAGACGCGGGCCCTTGGGAGTTTCCTCGATGCGCTTGAGCACGGCGCGCATGGGTTCGCCCTGATGGAAGTGCTCGCGGTGGTTCTGCTCACGGTACGGGACGATCGCCTCGGCCTCACGGAACTTGTTCAGCATGATCACGAGCTTGCCGCGCTCGATCTGCTGCACTTCACCGGAGAGGAGATCGCCCACGCGCCCGGAGAATTCGTCGCGAATGCGGCTGCGCTCCCGCTCGCGGATGCGCTGGATGATGCGCTGCTTGGCCGCCTGCGCCGCGGTACGTCCGAACATGCCGAAGTCCACATTTTCCTCGAGCATGTCGCCGACCTCGAAGCCTTCGTCATAGACGCGGGCTTCGTCCAGCGAGACCTCCCGGCTGGCGTCCGCGACGGCATCCACCACGCTGCGCAGCCGTGTGATCTTGATGTCGCCCCGTGCCTCATCAATCGCGATTTCCGCCTGGACATTCGGTCCGAATTTCTTGGCGAGCGCGGCGAGGATGCCATCCTGCAGCAGCCCGTGCAGTTCCGCACGGTCCAGCTGCTTCAGATTCGTCATCTCCCGGATTGCACTCAGAATATCGCCTGAGCTGTCCATCGAACCATCCTCATCGATTACCAGTGGAACGCCAGCCGGGCATCCGACACGCCGGCCAGCGGCATTCGCTGTTCCGCTCCCTTCCCATCACGCACGATGACGACTTCCCCTCCCGGCTCGCCCTCGACCCCGACGATTTCAACTTCCGCGCGGCCGTGCAACAGCGGGCTCACCACGCTCGCGGTGCGCCCAACGAACCGCCGCCAGTCGGCAGGTGACCGGAGTGGCCGTTCCACGCCTGGCGATGACACCTGGAGTACGTACCGCTCGCCGAGCGACACCTCGGTATCCAGGCGCTGCTCGAGCGCACGGGAGGCGCCCGCGCAATCATCCACCGCCACCGGCGATCCATCGCGCCGGTCAATCCTGACATCGATCGTCGGGCGCGAGCGCGAACCGCCTACCCGGAGCTCGACCAAATCGAGTTCCAGCGAGTCCAGCACCTGCGCAACAACGGCATCCAGCGCCTCGGACATCATGTCAAATCGCAAGCCATGATAATAAAAAATGTGGGGCATCAACCCCACATTTCCGCCCGCCACTAGCGCCGGCGGGCTTCCGAATAACCAATCTAGGCTTGTACTTAGGGAGAGTCAAGTGAAGTGGCATCGCTGGCCGCGACGATCACGGCGACCTGCCTGCCGCGGTCTCCGGCACGATGCGAGAAGAACCGATCATGGTCGCATCGCGTGCACGACGGGCTCACGTGGATGCTGGAGATTCCGAGCGCCCGCGCCTGCCGGGCAAGGACGTCGCGCAGATCCACGGTCGTCGGGCGGGACACCGCACGGTCAGTAATCCGTTCGAAGACTTCAGGACTCACTTCATAGCATTTGCCGCAAATCGCCGGACCGAGGGAGAGGTGCAACTCCTGCGGCGGGACGCCGTGGCGACGCAGCGCCGCGACACCCGCCTCGAGAATGTGGCCGGCTGTTCCGCGCCACCCAGCATGGAGGAGCGCCACCGCTCCCGAAGCGTGCGCGAGAAAGACCGGAACGCAATCGGCGATCACGATCGCGAGCGCGGTTCCAGCCCTGGGCGCCATGTGCCCATCCGCGGCGGGGATGCGGAGCCACCCTTCCCAGTCGCCGACATGTGTGGCGACGCGATTGCCGTGCACCTGATTCCCGCTGGCGAGTCGGGGCCCGAAGCGCCGCAGCTCCGCCGCCAGTGCCGACCAGCGGCCCATCACCTCGTGCACGGGATCATCTCCCGACGTCCCGAAGGTTCCCGCCGCGCGGGTCGTCGTGAATGCGTGTACGCCGCCCACCATCAGCCCGTCGACGGGCTCGCCCGGAATGCCACCGGTCACGACTCGCCGCTCTCCACCCGCGTGATGTGGGCACCGAGCGCGCGCAGCCGTTCGTCAATGCGTTCGTAGCCGCGCTCGATCTGACCGATGTTGTTGATCGTGCTCGTGCCCTGCGCGCACAGCGCGGCGAGCAGAATGGCCATTCCGGCGCGGATGTCGGGCGATTCCACCGTCGCCCCATGCAGTCGCGACGGGCCGGACACCAGCGCCCGATGCGGATCGCAGAGGACGATGCGCGCGCCCATGCCCACGAGCTTGTCCACGAAGAACATGCGGGACTCGAACATCTTCTCGTGCATGAGAATGAGCCCGTTGCACTGCGACGCCGTCACGATGGCAATGGACATGAGATCTGCCGGAAACGCGGGCCACGGCTGATCCTCGAGCTTGGGAACATGGCCGCCAAGGTCGCTCCGGATTTCGCGCGCCTGATCGCCGGGGACGACCAGTGCGTCTCCATCGACCTCGCACACGACCCCCAGCCGCTCGAATCCCATCAGGATGGCGCGCAGATGCTCCACTCCGGCGCCAGGGATGCGCAGCGCGGAGTTGGTGGCCGCAGCGAGTCCGATGAAGGAACCGACCTCGATGTGATCCGGCCCAATGCGATGCGTTGCGCCACCGAGGGAGCGTCCCCCTTCCACGGTGAGACAGTTCGTCCCGATGCCATCGATCCGTGCGCCAAGCGCGACGAGAAAGCGGGCCAGATCCTGCACGTGCGGCTCGCTGGCGGCGTTGCGCAGCACGGTCGTTCCGCTCGCCGCCACCGCCGCGGTGAGCGCGTTCTCCGTGGCCGTGACGCTCGGCTCATCGAGGAACACGTCGGCACCGCGCAACCCGCTCGAGCGGATATGATAGGCGGTGTCCAGCGCGAAGGTGGCGCCCAGTTGCTCGAAGGCAAGAAAGTGCGTATCCACCCGACGCCGCCCGATGACATCGCCACCGGGCGGCGGGAGCGTGACCTCACCGCACCGCGCGAGCAACGGCGCCGCGAGCAGGATGGAGGCCCGGATGCGCGAGGAGAGCCGGGGATCGAGTTCCGATGCGCGCAGGTCCCGCGCTTCGATGGACAGGGCGTTGCGTGCCGTCCAGTCGATCCGGACGCCGAGCGATCGCACGAGCTGCACGAGCGTCTCCACATCGCGAATGCGGGGAACGTTTTCAAGCGTAACGGGGTGCTCGGTGAGCAGCGCCGCGGCGATGATGGGCAACGCGGCATTCTTGTTGCCGGATGGATGAATGGCGCCGGCGAGCGGGTGGGAGCCTTCAACGATGAATTGCGGCGCTGACATTCGCAGGATTGGTGGCGCGTGGTGTTACGTTTAGTGGGTGAGCCGCGAAGGATGGACCAGCGCCGAAGGAGAAGTCAAGCAACTGCTTGACTTGTGTGTCGACGGGCCCTACGCTACGCGCTCTCATCCTCTATGACCACGCATGCAGCTACTCGTAGCCGTCATCAATCATATGGAACAGGTGGATGACATCCTGGCAGGATTCGTCGAGCTCGGCATCACCGGCGCGACGATCCTGAACAGCGAGGGGATGGGACACGTGCTCACTCACGACGTACCGATTTTCGCGGGACTGCGGTCGCTGACGGCGCGGTCGCGCCCGAGCAATCAGACACTGCTCAGCGTGATCGCCGACGACAAGGTGGAGAGCGCCGTCGCGCTCATCCAGGAAGCGTGCGGCAGCCTCGAATCGCCCGGCGCCGGCATCGTCTTCACCATTCCCGTGACGTCGGTCGTGGGACTCGCGCCGGAGCTGGACGAGTGAGATGGGCCTCATGATGCCAACGGCCGTCATCGCCCTGCTGTTCGCGCAAACGTCGGTCGCTGGCGGCTGGCTGGGCGTGTTGCTGAGCATTGCGATCATCGTGCTCACGATTCTGCTGCTCGTGCTCGTGGTCGTGCTGGTGCCCACCCTGCTGAGTCTCCGGAAGACGATGGAGGAATCGCAGAAGGTCATCGCGCTCCTGTCCCGCGAAAGCGGCCCCATCGCCCAGCGCGTGAGCCGGGTGGCGGACAACATGGACTACATCACGACGGCGGTGCGCGCGGACGTGCATCAGCTCAGCCGTACGCTGCAGGACGCCAATGCGCGGCTGGGCGATGCGATCGATGCGTCGGAGCTGCGCGTACGCGAATTCGGCGCGCTTGCCGGTTTTGCGCAGGAGGAGGCCGAGCGCGCGGTGGTCTCCGCCGCCGCGGCGCTGCGCGGCGTGCGCGCGGGCGCGGCGGCATTCACGAGCGGGCCGCGTGACGGCTCGGCATCCGGCCGGACCGGATCGAACGCTGGAGACGGAGAGACGGAGCCAGCCGGCCGGCCGCGCATTCGCCGCCGCTCCGGGCGCGATGCGGGGTGACGGTGCGGCTGTCTTCGCGCTCCCGCGCCCGACTGCGCACAACGCTGCTGTTCGGGGCGGTCGTCGTGCTGGCCATCGCGCTGCTGCCGTCCAGCGCATTTGCGTGGACGCCGGGTACGCACATTTTTCTCGGTCAGTCGGTGCTCGCCGCGGCGTCACAGCTCCCGTCCGCCACGGCTGAGCTGCTGCGCGCGTTTCCCTACGACTTCCTGTACGGCTCGATCGCCGCCGACACGAGCATCGCGAAGAAGTACGTCCCCGTGGGCCGCCACTGCCATTCCTGGACCGTCGGGCTGGAGATCCTGGACGGCGCGGCGGATGAACCGCTGCGGAGCTTCGCGCTCGGGTACCTGGCGCATCTCGCCGCGGATACGGTCGCGCACAACTACTTCGTCCCGCGCTATCTGGTGATCGCCTCGCGCACGTCGGGGCTGGGACACAGCTACTGGGAGAGCCGCTTCGAGACGCACCTCGGTGGCGAGTACAGCCATCAGGCACGCGAGGTCATGCTGCGCGATCACTCCCGCGCCGATCGGTTTCTGGACCGCATTCTGAGCCCGACGATCTTCAGCACGCGGACCAATCGCCGCATCTTCAATGGCATGGTGTACGTGACCGATACGGAGTCGTGGCAGCGCATCTTCCAGATCGCGGCGGAGAACAGCCGGTGGGATCTGGGCACGTCGGAAGTCACGCGCTATCTCACGCGCAGCTACGACTACGTACTCGATTTTCTCGGTCGACTGGATGCATCGGAGCCGTACGCGCTGGATCCGTCCGGATTGGACGCGCTGGAACTCGCCAAGGATGTACGGCGGCGCGCCCGGCTGAGCCGGGTGGAGTACCATCTGGCGGAGGAAGCCGGTCGACACTTCGGGATGCCCGAGTCACCACTGGATTTTTCCGCGCGACTCGAGCCGCCCCTCTATCCGCCGCCGGAGCGCTCCACCAGCAACTGATTCACGCGCTTCGGATCGGCGCGTCCGCCGGATCGCTTCATTACGAATCCGACCAGCACCCCCTGCAACTTCCGCTCGCCCGAGGTGAAGCGCTGTGCTTCAACGGGGTGTTCGGCGAACACCTCATCCACCCAGCGACGCAATTCGTCCGCGTCGCGCACCTGCAGCAGCCCCTCCCGCGAGGCAATGACGTCGGCCGGGTCGCCTGAGCGCACCATGATCTCGAAGATGCGCTTCGCCGCGGAGTGGCTCACCGCCCCGTCGCGAACCAGATCGAGCAGCCGCGCCAACGCGGCCGGCTGCACGGGGAAGTGTGCGATGGACCCGCCCGATGCATTGAGTGCGGCCAGCACTTCCCCCATCACCCAATTGGCGGATGCCTTGGCATCAGGGTGGGCGGCGACGAGTCGCTCGTAGTACTCGGCAAGCGGCGCCGTTGCCGTGAGAACCTCCACATCGGCGGGCGCGAGTCCGAAGTCCCGGGAGAAGCGCTCGCGTCGTGCCTGCGGCAGCTCGGGCAGTTCCGCGCGAACCCGTGCGATCCACTCGAGCCGCAAGCGCAAGGGAGGAAGATCCGGCTCAGGAAAGTAGCGGTAGTCGTGACTCTGCTCCTTGGAACGCGCCGGACGCACCTCGCCCCTGGTCGCATCCCAGAGCATGGTCATCTGCTCCACACGCTCGCCGCGCTCGAGCATGGCGCACTGGCGCCGGAACTCGGCCTCGAGGGCGCGCTCGACGCCCGAGAAGGAATTCATGTTCTTGACCTCGGTCTTCGTGCCGAGGCGTGTCTCGCCGTGCGGACGGGCACTCACGTTGGCGTCCACCCGGAGACTTCCCTCTTCCATGTTGACGTCGCTCACGTCGATGTACTCGAGGATCTGGCGGAGCAGCCGGAGATAGGCGCCCGCATCCGACGCGGAACGCATGTCCGGCTCGCTCACGATTTCGATGAGCGGTACGCCCGCGCGATTCAGGTCAATCGCGGATACGCCGGGGAAGCGGTCGTGAACCGACTTGCCCGCGTCTTCCTCCATGTGGACACGCGTGATGCCCACCACGGCCGGCGATCCGTCCGGCTGTGTGCCGACCACGAGCCGGCCGTGCTGGGCGAGCGGCCGATCGAACTGCGAGATCTGATATCCCTTGGGGAGATCCGGATAGAAGTAGTTCTTGCGCGCGAAGATGGATTCCTCGTTCACCGTGCAGCCCAGCGCATGCGCGGCGCGCACGGCGAGCAGCACGGCCTGCTCGTTCAACGCCGGCAGCGCGCCCGGCAGCGCCAGACACACCGGACAGGTGTTGACGTTGGGTGCCGCGCCAAAGCTCGAGCTGCAGCAACAGAACGCCTTGGTGATCGTGCGCAGTTGGACATGGACTTCCAGCCCGACCACCATTTCATAGCGGGCGGTCACGTCGGCTGCGACATCGCCGGTACCCGTCATGCGTGTGCCTCCGCGCCGAGCACGCGCTCGAGTCCGAACGCGGCCCGGAACATCGCGAATTCATCGAAGTGCGCCGCCATGAACTGGCCGCCGACCGGAAGCCCCTCCAGCCGGCCGACCGGTATCGACATGCCGGGTACGCCGGCGAGATTGGCCGTGGCCGTGAAGATGTCGTTCAGATACATCTCGTACGGATCCGACTTGGCGCCGAGGGGAAACGCGGGCGTCGGCGCCGTCGGCGTGAACAGCACGTGCACACCGCTCGCGAAGACGCGCTCAAAATCCCTCGTGATGAGCGTGCGTACCTCCTGCGCCTTGCGGTAGTACGCGTCGTAGTAGCCCGCAGAGAGCACGTACGTCCCGAGCAGAATGCGGCGCGTGACCTCCGGTCCGAAGCCGCGCGAACGCGTGTGCTCGTACATGGCGCGCAACCCCGCACCCGCGACGCGCGCGCCGTAGCGTACGCCATCGAAGCGCGCGAGGTTCGAGGAGGCCTCGGCCGGCGCAATGATGTAGTACACGGGAATGGCCAGCTCGGTGTGCGGCAGCGACACGTCGCGCACGTCGGCACCCGCGGCGCGCATGGCGTCCAGCGCGCGGTCGCAGAGCGCGGCCACCCGGCTGTCGAGTGTGGGCGGGAAATATTCCCGCGGCCGCCCGATGACGAGTCCCGCCAACGGGCGCCCGGCCGCGTCCCGATACCGCGGGACGGCGCGGTCCACGCTCGTCGCATCTCGTGCGTCGCGGCCGGCGATGAGCTCCATGACGATCGCGGCATCCTGGACGGTCGCGCCGAACACGCCGATCTGATCGAGCGATGAGGCGAAGGCCACGAGGCCATAGCGGCTGACGCGCCCATAAGTGGGCTTGACGCCCACGACGCCGCAGTAGGCGGCGGGCTGTCGCACCGATCCGCCGGTCTCGGAGCCGAGGGCCACGCGCACGATGTTGGCCGCCACCGCCGCCGCGGAACCACCCGACGAGCCACCAGGGACGCGCGAGGAGTCCACCGGGTTGCGTGCCGGGCCCCATGCGCTGTACTCGGTGGACGAACCCATGGCGAACTCGTCGCAGTTCGTCTTGCCGATGACCACGCCACCCGCATCGCGCAGCCGCGTGATGACCGTGGCCTCGTACGGACTGACGTACCCTTCCAGGATGCGCGAGCCACACGTCGTCGGCAGATCCAGCGTCGCGATGTTGTCCTTGACCGCGATAGGCATCCCGGCCAGCGCACCGCGGTCCGCGCGGGCATCGATTGCGCGGGCCTCGGCCAGCGCGCGGTCGCGAGCCGACCAGAGGATGCAATTCAACCCGTCGGCACCGGCGCGGACGTCGCTCATGCGCTGGAAACTCTGACTCACCTGCGCGACCGCGGACGGGGCGGTCATTCGAGATCCTCCGGCGCCACGTCCTCGTGCGTCGCCAGCCGCGGCACGAGCAGGAACCCATCACGCATGGACGGGGCAAAGCTCTCGAGCGGACGCGCCAGCGACAGCGGTGGGCCCGCGTCGCGGCGCAGCGGCATGCCCGCCTGCTCCGTCGCACCATCGGTGGCAGCGCCGGAATCGCCGCCCGTGCTCACCTGCTGGAGCACATCCATGTGCGCCAGAATGCCGTTCAGCTCCGTGACCATTCGCGTGATCTGCGCCTCGTCGAGTGCGAGGCGCGCGAGCGCCGCAATGTGCGCGACGTCGTCCCGCGTCACCGCCATTCAATCCCACCCGCGTTGAAGTCCGGCATAGGCGATGATCAGCCGCTTGCGGCCGATCGTCTCATCGTCGAAGTCAATCGTCACCTTGGTGTCCCGCGCCACGCCGCTCAGTTCCACGACGGTACCGCTGCCAAAGCGGTCATGTTTCACGCGCTCGCCCTTGATGAAACGCGGCACATCCTGCGAGGCGTCCACATCGTCCACCCACGCGGGGCGCGTGACGGGCGTGCCTGGACGCCGCGTCGCGGCCGTCGATGGAAACGACGCGGAGCCGGTCTGCCGCAGGCGTACGGTCGCGTGCTGCTCCAGCGCGCCGCGCGCGAGGGGCTGCAGGAAGCTGGACGGCAGCGACGGCATGCTGGTACCATTGCGCCGCCGGTTTCGGGCATGCGTCACGTAGAGTTTGCGCTGCGCCCGCGTGATCCCGACATAGAAGAGTCGCCGTTCCTCCTCGAGCTGCGCGTGATCATCCAGCGCGCGGCTCAGGGGAAAGAGTCCTTCCTCGAGGCCGGTAATGAACACGACGGGGAACTCGAGCCCCTTGGCGTTGTGCAGCGTCATGAGCGTCACGGCATCCGCGCCGGGATCCAGCCGATCGAAATCGGTGACGAGCGACGCGCGCTGCAGGAAGTGGTCGAGCGGCGTCAGTCCCAGCTCGCCTCCCTCCTCCGCGACGACCTCCGAGGCACCGGCGATCAGCTCGCGCACGTTCTCGAGCCGCTCCTCGCCATCGGGGCCTTCCGCCCGCAGGAAATCCGCGAAATGAATATGGTCGATGAGCT
>JBOHTE010000357.1:0-2632 GCA_050733555.1 Gemmatimonadaceae bacterium
GGGCTGCCCCATGGGCTGCCCCTTTTCGGCCATTATGCCTCGCCGGCACGGAGCGCCGCTGCGAACTCGGCGCCGCCAACGCAATCGCCGAGCAGCCGCGGTGGGTGGGGTTCGGTATCGTGCGCCGCGAGGGCGCGCTCGAACCAGGCGACGTCGTGCCAGACACCATTCTTGTAGCCAACTTCGCGGTAGACGCCGACAGGCGTGAAGCCCATGCTGGTATGGAGGCCAACGCTCGCCGCGTTCGGGAGCGTGATACCGGCGTAGGCGTTGCGAAAGCCCTGCACGACGAGGGTGGCGAGGAGCGAAGTGTACAGCGCGCGGCCCACGCCCATCCGGCGCGCATCGCTGCTGACGTACGCCGAGACATCCACCGACCACTGATAAGCGGGTCGCTCCCGGTGCCGGCTGGCGTAGGCATAGCCGATCGCCAGCCCATCGCGTTCGCACACCAGCCATGGCGTGCGCGCCATGATCTGGGTGATGCGTCGCTGCATCTCCGCACCATCGGGTGGCTCGAGCTCGAAGGAGATCGCGCTATTCATGACAGCCGGCCGGTAGATGTCCGCCAGGACAGCGCCATCCACGGGGCGGGCGAGACGGATGTGGATACTCATCTAATGGATATGCGCCTCTGACGGGGAGTTGACTCGAACGTCACGCGCAGGACTTCCTCTCGTCGCATCGCCGAGTGACGATTGCGCGTCGCCACAGCGGTGGCGAGCACGCTCCGAATGGACGAGTCGCAGTCCCGCCCCGAGCACCATGAACCACATCGCAAGCAGCACACCGGACCACCAACAGGACTGCCGTCCGCTCGCTGCGCGTTTCGGTTTCGCGCCTGCCCCGATCCTTCATGACGGGCTTTCGTCAAACGGCGCATGCTCGATGGCGTCGCAGATGTTCGGCTCGCTGAATCCGGGAACGTAGCGTTCTCCGATGTCTCGCATGAAGCTCCGACTCGCCGCGCGCGGATAGCGACGCACGACGTCGGCGCAGGAGCGCACGAACGCGTGCTTGAACCCGAGCCGGGGCGCATGGTGCAGCACTGCAGCGCGGGCTTCGGCGGACACGGCATCGAGTCCGGATCCCGTCACGTCCGCCGCGGCGCCGGCGGCGATGAGCGCGATTTCGGGTTGTTTGAACTCGGCTACCATCGTGGGATGCAGCGCGATGCCGTCCCAGACGACGTTGACTCTCGTAGCGGACACGCCGTGTCCATGCAGAAATGCGCGTGCGGCCTGCGCGCCGGACAGTTCGAAGGGCAACGATCCCATGTGCTGCGCGGTGAGCCCAAGGTCGTGCATGATCGCGGCGAGAAACACGAGCTCCTCGTCCCATTCGAGCTTCATCGCCTTGCCGATGAGCGAGCCGAACAGAAACGTGCGCATCGCATGATTGAACAGATATGGTTCGTACGCAGCGCGGGCAAATTGCTCGACCTGCTTCGCGATGGTTGAATCCACGATGCGGACACCGGCAACGACGGTTGGTTGTGTCTCGAAATGGTGACGCATGTGAGTGGCAATGGTGAGAGGCTGCCTCAGCGAGCGAGTGACGATTGCGCCACCGATCCATCTGCCGAATTCACGACGGTCCATCCGAATGTCCTCCGCGATTCCTGTCCCGGCATAGTGGTCCGTGGACGGCAGTTTGGGGAGTTGTGCCCATCGGGCCACTGGTGCGCTCAGGAAATCATTGAAAGGCCACGACCGCCGGCAGCACGTCCGCGAAGACGAAACCGTCGCGCTCCACGATCGCGCCGCCAACGACAGGAATGGGATGCACGAACATCGGCCCCGCATACGCGAAGGAATGGAATTCCCCGTTCTCGCCGCATGGGTCCACGACAGCGGGCAGATCGGCAAGGAACCCGGCATTGAATTCGCGACCCGCGAAGGAGCGGTCGAGCACCTTCGGATCAATGCAGGTAATGCGCGCTCGCAACCCGCTGTCGACCATCTCGTGCGCGAGCGCAGTCGTGTCCACACCGAAGAGCGGGAAGAGCGGTGTGAGTCCCGTGCCTTCCAGGCGCGCTTCACGATATCGGCGAATATCCTCGAGGAAGAGGTCGCCGAACGCCACGTGAGTGAATCCTTCCGCGACGGCGCGGCGCATCGCGACCTCCATCGCGGCCTCGTAGACCTCGTTCGGACAGGGCGACGGAATCGGAATCAGCCAGAGTGGCAGCGCGAGCGCGTCCGCCTGAGCACGGACGAGCTCGAGCCGCACCGCGTGCATGGCAACGCGCTGCGCGTCGCTGTTGATGGTCGTCAGCAGCGCGCCGATCTCGACGTCCGGCATCCGGCGGAGCACGTGCACCAGCCACGCGCTGTCCTTGCCGCTCGACCAGGAGACGATCGTCTTCCTGCGCGTCGTCGTGGCACGTTCGACACCGTCATTCTGTTCCGTCATGAACCAACTGTGGGATCAGGGTCGGCACTGCCTCGGCGGTGCGTCGCGATGAACGCCCGGGCGGCTGCGGGTGTGAGAAGGTCATCCGCGATCACGGCGACGGACTCCGCCTCCCGCCATGCCTCCTCCAACGGACGCATGGATTCTTCGAGCGCAAGCCGTTCGTCCTCCTCATGAACCGCCATTTCCAGCGCCAGCCGATCGCAGGCCGGAAAAT
>JBOHTE010000358.1:0-12201 GCA_050733555.1 Gemmatimonadaceae bacterium
GAACGGGTCGTGAGCTGCGCGCCCCATGCGCCGGCCGCCAGGGCGACGTCGAAGCGGTCATTCACCACGAGCCAGGCGCCGGTGCGATGCTGCACGGGCACGAGCGCGCAGGCGAGTTCGAAGAGGCGGGCCGAGCCGAGGCGATTCCCGCGCACATGCAGTGCACCGCGCGCACCGACGGCCTGCATCACCCCGCGCGCGCGGTGCAGGAAGTCCGGTTGCAGCAGGATCTCGTCGGTGGTGACCGCGTGAAGGACCGGGACCGGCAACGGGGAACGGGACGTGGGGTCGTGCCCCATCTCCTGTCGTCCATTGCCCGCCGTCATCATTCCAGCAGATCGCCGACCGCGACTCCGCGGCCACGGGCCCAGTCATTCACGCTCATGCGCTTCCGGCCCGAGGGGTGCGCTTCCGTCACACGCACCGTGCCCTCCGCGCAGGCGACGAGCATGCCGCCGGCATCCAGGGCGAGAATCTGGCCGGGCAGCGGGTGGCCGCCGTCGTCCACCAGATCGCCCTCGACCGCGCCGAACAGCTTCACCAGCGAGCCCCGCAGCGAGGCGAAGGCGCCCGGTCTCGGGTCGTACGCCCGAATGCGACGCGCGACGGCGCCGCAGCCATCGTTCCAGGTAATGCGTGCCATCTCGCGCGTGATCTTGCCCGCGTACGTCACCGCGGTCTCGTCCTGCGGGTGCTCGCCGGCCTGTCCAAGCGAGAGCAGCGTGAGCGCTTCAATGAGCGCGAGGGCCCCCAGCTCCGAGAGCCGGAGCTCGAGCTCGCCATAGGTCTCGTCGGCGGCAATGGGTGTGCGAGCCTGCAGGATGACCGGCCCCGCGTCGAGTGCGGGCACCATGCGCATGATCGTCACGCCCGTCTCGACGAAGCCATCGCGGATCGCTGCCTGAATGGGTGACGCCCCGCGCAGACGCGGGAGCAGCGACGCGTGCACGTTGATCGTGCCCATGGGCGGAAGCTCGAGGAGATCGGGCGGCAGGATGTGACCGTACGACGCGACCACCGAGATGTCGGGTGCCCAGCTGGCAATCTCATGGTGCAGCAGCTCGCCACGGGGGCGCTCAGGCTGCAGGATCGGGAGGCCTTCGGCGAGCGCCACGGCCTTCACCGGCGGGAGGATCAACTCGGCGTGCGCCCGCCCCGCGAGCTGGTCAGGAGGCGTGATCACACCGATCACTTCAAACCCTTCACCGAGGAGCGCGCGCAGCGATGGGACAGCGAAATCGGACGTGCCCCAGAAGAGAATGCGCACTAGAGCTCCTCGTCCGAACGGCGGCTGCTGCCTTCCGTCTCCGGTTCAATGGTGCGAACGAGCGAGCGATCGCCCTGTCGCAGCTTGTCCCACTTGGCGAGCGCGGCGCGGCGCTTCACCACACTCAGATAATCGATGAACAGGCGGCCGTGCAGATGATCGATCTCGTGCTGCAGACAGCGCGCGAGGAGCTCCGTGGCCTCCACGTCGTACGACGCGCCGGTGATGTCCTGGGCCCGCACCACGACATGCTGCGCGCGCTCGACGTCCCCGTAGATGTCCGGGATCGAGAGACACCCCTCCTCACCCTTCTGCCTGCCGTCCGCCTGCAGGATGGTGGGGTTGATCACGACGAGCGGCGCGTTGTCCACGTCCACGACGGTCAGCCGCTCCAGCCGGCCCACCTGGTTGGCGGCCAGGCCGATGCCGCGGGCCGCGTACATCGTCTCGAACATGTCGTCCACGAGACGGCGCAGTGCGTCGGTCATCGTCTCGATGGGCCGCGTCTCCTGCCGGAGCACCGGGGAGCCGAGCACGTGGATGTCGAGCAGGCTCACGCCGCGGGGCTCGCCTGTGACACTCGCGTCACGACGCGCGCAATGCGCCCGCGCTCCACCACCAGGCGCGTTTCGGCGGACTTGATCGTGATGCGGTCCTCCATGGTCTGCGTGGGCGTTCCGTCCTTGACGGTTTCCTTGATGTAGATCACCTCGGCCACGATACCGCCGGAGGTGACGACCTCGTCTCCCTTCTTGAGATCACGCAGCGCCTGCTCGTGCTGTCGCTTCTGCTTCTGCTGCGGGCGAATGATGATCACCCAGAAGAGCAGGAAGATGAAACCGATCTGCAGCGCGATGCCGGTGAGGCCATTGAGGCCGCCGGACGGCCCCTGAATGGCAAGGAGCAGGAACGGAGAGAAAGCGGTCATGGCACCGAGGCGGATGCGGAGTGATGATGGGCGAGCCAGTCGTGGCTCCACCCGTCGAATGTCCCTCCCGCGATCGCGGAGCGCGCCTGGCGCATGAGGGTACCCAGGAAATGTACATTGTGCAGAGAGAGAAGGCGGAGCCCCAGCACTTCATCGGCCGCGAACAGATGCCGGAGGTATGCGCGGCTGAAGCGACGGCACGTCGAACAATCGCACGTCTCGTCGAGCGGCCTCGCGTCCAGGCGCAGGCGCGCATTGCGCACGTTGAGCCGGCCGTCGCTGGTGAAGGCGGTGCCGGTTCGGCCCATGCGCGTGGGCGCGACGCAGTCGAAGAGATCGACGCCGCGCCGAACCGCCTCGACGAGGTCCGCCGGAAATCCGACGCCCATGAGATAGCGGGGATGCGTGCGCGGCAGCGCTTCGTTCACGACGTCCAGCATCTCGTACATGGCCGGCTTGGCCTCGCCCACGGAAAGGCCGCCGACGGCGTAGCCGCGCCAGGGCCCCATGCCGACGATGGCGCACGCCGCGTCGCGGCGGAGATCCGCGTGAATGCCGCCCTGCACAATGGGGAAGAGCGCCTGGGGAGCGTGCCGGCCTTCGGTCGCCGCGTCCCGCGCCCGCGCCAGCCACCGCAGGCTCCGCTCGCTCGCGTCCTTGGCCGTCGCATGATCCGACTGACCCGGGATCACGTGATCGAACTGCATGATCACGTCCGCGCCCAGCGCCTGCTGCATGGCGATCACCCCTTCGGGAGTGAAGAAGCGTCGGGACCCGTCCACGTGGCTGCGAAACTCCACACCTTCCTCGGTCACCTTCCGCAGGCCTTCGAGCGAGAAGACCTGGAAGCCGCCCGAATCGGTGAGGATCGGCCCGTCCCATCCCATGAACCGATGCAGCCCACCCATCGCGCGCACGACGGCTTCGCCGGGGCGAAGATGCAGATGATACGTATTCGCGAGAATCATCTGTGCGCCCGCGGCGCGCACCTCGCCGGGGTCCAGCGTTTTCACCGTTGCGTTCGTGCCCACCGGCATGAACGCCGGCGTCTCCACCGGGCCGTGCGGCGTGGAGAAGACTCCGGTGCGCGCGGCACCGCACGCGGCGTGGACGGTAAAGGCGAACGAGTCGTCGGACATGCAGTCACGAAGTCGCGGGGCGCGCCCGCGCGTCAGAGGATCACCATCGCGTCGCCGTACGAATAGAACCGGTATCCGGCCGCGATGGCCTCGCGATAGGCCCGCATGGTGAGATCGAAGCCGGCGACGGTCGCCACGAGCATGATGAGCGTGGAGCGGGGAAGATGAAAATTCGTGATGAGTTTGTCCACGGCGCGCAGGTGGTAGCCGGGACGGATGAACAGCCGGGTGTCGCTCTCCACGGCAGCGAACGTGCCATCCGCGCAGACCGCGCTCTCCAGCGTTCGCGCGCTGGTCGTTCCCACCGCCCAGATGCGGCCGCCGGCGGCACGGGTGTCGTTGAGTGTGCGCGCCGCATCCGCCGTGACCGCGATGGACTCCTCGTGCATCGGGTGGCGCGCCGGGTCGTCCACTTCCACGGGCTTGAACGTCCCCGCACCCACGTGGAGCAGCACGTCCACGCGCCGCACTCCGCGCGCCTGGATGCGCTCCAGCAGCTCCGGCGTGAAATGCAGGCCGGCCGTGGGCGCGGCCGCCGACCCCGGCTCGCGCGCATACACGGTCTGATAGCGTTCGGCGTCCGCCTCGGTGTCGCCGCGCGTGATGTACGGCGGCAGCGGGACGTGTCCGTGGCGCTCGATCGCTCCGGCGACGTCACCGTCCGCCACGCGCAGCTTCACCGTTCGCGTGCGCCGGTCGGTCACCTGCAGAACGTCCACATCGAAGCCCGGCGCGATGTGCAGCGTGCGCCCCGGTCTGAGCTTTCCGCCGGGATGCACGAGTGCCTCGTACTCATCGGCGCCGTGCGCGCGGAGCAGCAGCACCTCGCCGCTCGCGCCCGAGTCGCGCCGGCCGAGCAGTCGCGCCCGAAACACCCTGGTCGTGTTGAGCACCAGCGCGTCGCCTGGCGCCGGAAGCCCCTCGATGTCGCGGAACCGGCCGTGCGTGATGCGCCCGGTCTCGCGCTCGACGATCATCAGGCGGCTCTCGTCGCGCCGGTCGAGCGGGCGTTGCGCGATGCAGCCCGCCGGCAGGGCGAAGTCGTAATCCGATGTGCGATCGCCAGCCGTCACTCGATGACCGTGATCGGGCTCTCGCGCTCCACGTGCCGGAAGCTGTTGTTGTCCGTGATGCTGACGGACAGCCGATAGGCGCCCGGCGGCGCGGCGCCGAGGTCGAGCGTGACGTAATCCACGAGCGCAGCCTGCGCCGGCACGCGCCGCGGAAACGCAAGCGAGACCGTGCCCTGACCACCGCCGGATATGCCGATGGCGCTCGCCACGCCGCCGACGATCCTCGCGATGACGCTGCCCACGCCCCGGCCGCGAAGTTGTTTCACCGTAATGCGCACGGTGTAGTCGTCGCTCTCATTCTTCGCGGCGAGGTCATAGGTCTCCCAGAGAATGCCGAATGGCACGTGCCGATGCACCAGGCCGAAGCTCGGCGCGATGTCGAAATCGGACCAGCGATCCGCAGGTGCGCCGGTGCGCGGCGTGATGCGACGCGCCACGAGCACGTCACTCATGCCGAATCCCTTCACCGGCGCGATGTCGAGGCGGCCGGCGGCGCGGGCTCCGCGCATCGCGTCGGGCTGCAGTGCTTCCACGCGAAACAGATAGGTGCCTGGCGCGATACGCGGCGCCCAGGTGTGCGCTTCGGTTGTATCGCGCCCACCGAATGTAATTCGCTCGCGCGTGGAGTCACGAATCACGGGCTCGGCGCGCCAGGTGTACGCGTCAAAATTCACCCGGAGCGCGCCGCGGGCAAGATCGACGCCGCGTGCCAGACGCGACACGGGAATGTTCGCCGCGACGTACACGTCGCTCGAATCGCCCTGCGCACGAAAGCGGACGGTCTGCACGCCAATCGAGTCCGGCGCCGCGGCATCGCCCGCGTCGCGCCAGACCACGGGAATGGTGTCACGCAGCCGGCGTAAGTGCCGCAGGTCCTGGGATTCGAGCGTCGCCACGCCGTAGCCGGGAAGCTGGCGGAACAGGAAGGCTTCGGTCGTGGAATACCACCAGAGCGTCTGCGGGCGGTGATCGTCGCGCTCGGTGGGATCGGGCGGGAAGGAGATGATCGCCGGCGGTGGTCCGTAGCGGACGAGCACATCGCCGCGCTCGCTGTCGGCGCCATGAATGCCGAACTCCGGCACGGAGTAGCGGAGCTCGGCATACACGAGCCGGCTCAGGTACTCGAGCCGGTTGTCATTCTGCCCCGCAGCCCAGAGCGGATCGGACATCAGCCAGTAGCGCCGTTGCAGGTTGACCTGCTCGACAGGTGGCAGGTGCTCGACCTGCGCGGAATCACGGCTCGTCAGGATGCGGCTCAGCTGCTGGAAGTACGCGCGCTCCGCGTCCGACAGCCGCGCGAGGGCAGTGTGGAACGCGCGGGCCGCCGCCTGTTCGTCGCCCATGCGATGCGCGCCGAGCCCGTGGGCCAGCCATGCCCAGGCATCGGTGGAGTCCCGCGCAATGCGCGTGCGCGACACCTCCTCCAACTCGGCCCAGCGCTGCCGGTCCGCCAGCAGCATGTAGGTGTGCCGGAGCGCGTGTTCATTCGCGGGATCGGCCGCGAGCGCATCCGCAAAGTCGTCCTGCGCGTGGAGATATTCCTCCTGACCGGACCAGTCCTGCGACGCGGCGCGAATGGCCCGATTGTCTCTGTAGTACGCGATGGAGCGCGGATCCTTCAGGAAGCTGCGGTCGTGCAGTGTCTTGCTCACATGGCTGTAAATGGTGCGGTTGGCGCGGTCGTCATAGCGTCGCCACCACGTCATGCCCAGCTCGTCCAGCGCGCGTGCAAGGGTGATGTGGTCACCGGCGTGTCGCGCCTCGGATGCCGCCTTCTGAAAGAGCGATGCCGCGCGACCGCGCACCGCCGCCGAGTTCGACGTCAGATAAAAGCGGCCCTGATCCACGAGGTAGCCCGCGCTGCCCGGTGCGTAGCGTACCGCGAGACGCAGGGAGGAATCCGCCAGCGCGAGCAGCGAGTCGTTCGCCAGGCGGCGCATGAATCCCGCCCGGCGCTCGGCGTTGGACAGTCGCCACGCCAGCACTCCGCGCGTATGCCAGGCTTCCGCGTCCTCACGGTTCGCGCGTACGCGGTCACCCAGCGCGTGCAGCGCGCTGAGCGAGTCGGCGTGCGTGAGGAGTGGAGCGGATTGCGACGTGGCATACGACTGCTGGGCCGGTGAAGCCCGCGCGGCCACCGGGGCTGCGCCCAGAAGCACGACGAACACGCGGCGGCGCATACTCCATCCATGCGGCGTTGCCCGGAGGCTGTCAAGCGCTGCGCGGACCGCGGGAGCGCGCTGCGTCAGAGCAGCGTCGGCTGCCCGCTGCCCGGCGCGGGCGGCGTATACCCGAAGTGCCGGTACGCCTGCGCGGTGGCGACGCGGCCGCGCTGCGTGCGCTGGAGAAAGCCATTCTGGACGAGAAAGGGCTCGTACACCTCCTCGATGGTGCCTTCGTCCTCTCCGGTCGCGGCAGCGATGGACCGAATGCCGGCGGGCCCGCCGTCGAACTTCTCGATGATGGTCTTCAGGATGCGGGCATCCATGTCATCCAGCCCGAACGCATCCACGTCGAGCATTTCCAGCGCCGCGTCCGCCACCGGCCTGGTGATCCGGCCGTCGCTCTTCACCTGCGCGTAGTCGCGAATGCGGCGCAGCAATCGGTTCGCCACGCGCGGCGTCCCCCGGGCCCGCCGCGCGATTTCCGAAGCGCCCGCGGGGTCCACCTCGACGCGCAGCACGTCCGCCGATCGCGCCACGATTTCCTCGAGATCCTCCACGGGATAGAAGTTGAGCCGGAGCGGAATACCGAAGCGCGCACGCATGGGCGCCGTGAGCATCCCGAATCGCGTGGTCGCGCCAATGAGCGTGAATCGCTCGACGGGCATCGTAATCGTCTGCGCCTTGGGCCCTTCCGACAGCCGGATGTCTATCCGGTAGTCCTCCATGGCGGGATAGAGGAACTCCTCGATGATGGGACGCAGGCGATGGATTTCGTCAATGAAGAGCACGTCGCCTGCGCGCATGTTCGTGAGCGTGCCGACGAGATCGCCGGGCTTCTCGAGCGCCGGGCCTGACGTGGCGTGAATGTTCACGCCCATTTCGCGGGCGATGAGCTCGGCGAGTGTGGTCTTGCCGAGACCGGGCGGTCCGTAGAACAGCGTGTGATCCAGCGGCTCACGGCGCGAGAGCGCGGCATCGATGTAAATACGGAGGCTCTCCTTGAGCTTCTGCTGGCCAATGAATTCAGCCAGCCGCTGCGGGCGCAGCGACAGCTCGATGACGGATTCATCGGCCAGCGACTCCGGGGTCGTTATTTCGGCACGGGCCATGGCAGTAATCTACACCGAAGAAATGCCGAATGCACGCGGGCGCGACGCTTCGCGAACCGGACGTGGAATGGAGCGCGTCAGACCTTCGCGCGGAGCGTCGCCAGCCGTTCCGCGGCGCGCGCGAGCGTCTCCGTCTTCTTGCAGAACGCGAATCGGACGAATCGCCTGCCGAGATCGCCCTCACCGTAGAAGCTCGATCCGGGCACCGTCGCGACGCCGACGTCCGCTGTCATCCACTTCGCGAAGACATCGTCCGGTGCGTCGCTCAGCGCGGAGAAATCGGCGAGAATGTAATAGGCGCCCTGTGGGAGCGAGAAGACAAATCCCGCCTCGGTGAGCGTCGCGGCGAGCAGATCGCGCCGGTCCCGGTAGTCGCGCGCGAGCTGGTTGTAGTAGTCCGCGTCGAAGCGCATCGCCACGGCGGCGGCGGCCTGCAGCGGCGCGGGCGCGCCCACGGTGAGAAAGTCATGCACCTTCCGAATGGCGACGGACTGCGCTTCGGGCGCGAGGGCGTAGCCCAGCCGCCAGCCCGTGCAGCTGAAGGTCTTGGACAGGCCGGAAATCGTCACGGTACGCTCGCGCATGCCGGGCCACGTGGCCAGCGCGTGGTGCGCGCCCGCGTAGCGGATGTGCTCGTAGATCTCGTCCGTGAACGCCAGCACGTCGTGCTCGACGCACAGGCTGGCGATGAGCGAGATCTCGTCGCGTGTCAGCACGCGGCCGGTCGGATTGTGCGGTGTGTTGACGACGATCGCGCGGGTGCGCGATGTGAAGGCGCGGCGCAGCCGATCGGGATCCAGTCGCCAGCCGGGCCCCTCCAGCGGCACGTACACCGGGCGTGCATCCGCCAGGATCGCATCCGGGCCGTAGTTCTCGTAGAACGGCGCGAGGATGATCACCTCATCGCCGGGGTCCAGCAGCGCGAGAAAGGTGGACGCCATGGCTTCCGTGGCGCCGCACGTCACCGTGATCTCGCGCTCCGGGTCCACGTCCATGCCGTACCACCGCCGGTACTTCTCGGCGATTGCCAGGCGCAGCGCGGGCGCGCCCCAGGTGATCGCGTACTGGTTGATGTCCCCGCGAATCGCCGCGCACGCCGCGTCCTTCATGGGTGCGGGCATGGGAAAATCGGGGAAGCCCTGCGCGAGATTGATCGCCTCGTGCTGATGGGCGATACGCGTCATCTCGCGAATGACCGATTCGGTGAACGTGGCGGTGCGGCGTGCAGGCACTATTTCCGTCCTCCAATCACGTTGAGCGCCATGCGGATCAGCTCCGACACGCTCTTGCCACGACCGTCCTGATCGAGCGCGGTTCGCACGGCCTTGTCCGCGTCCGCCGTGTGGTAGCCGAGTGAAACCAGCGCGCGCACCGCGTCTTCCGCCGTGGCGCCGGCGGAGGGCACGGTGCCCGCGTCCTGTGCGCCCTGCACATCGTCCATCTTGTCGGCGAGATCGAGCACCAGGCGCTCGGCCTTCTTTCTCCCCACGCGCGGCACGCCCTGCAGCGTGGTTACGTCGCGCTCGCGAATGGCGCGCACGAGCCGGTCGGCACTCAGCGTGGACAGCATGCCGAGCGCCAGCGCCGGCCCCACGCCATTCGCCGAGAGCAGCCGCTGAAAAACGCGGCGCTCCAGCACGCTCGCAAAGCCGCAGAGGAGCCAGCCATCATCGCGCACCACGAGATGCGTGAAGAGCATGACGGGCTCGCCCACCCGGGGCAGCATCTCGAACACAGTCAGCGGAATGACCAGCTCGTAGGCGACTCCACCGTCCGTCATGATCTCCACGCGGTCGAGGTCCTTCGCGGCGAGAATCCCCCTGATCCGCGCGATCAACGCGGCGGCTCCCGGAGCTGCGGCAGTCGCGCCGTCATGAGGTACGTGAGCGCAGCGGCGACGCCATCGGCGGCGTCGCTCGGTTGCGGCGCGTGTTTCAGCCGCAGCAGGCGCGCCACCATGAACTGCACCTGCACTTTGGACGCACCGCCCGCGCCAACGATGGACTTCTTGATTGCCGCGGGCGGATACTCGTGGATCTCCAGTCCCGCTTCCTCGGCGGCAAGCAGCAGCACGCCGCGCGCGTGGCCGAGCACCAGTGTGGTGCGCACGTTGCGCGCGTAGAACACATCCTCGATGGCGAGGACATTCGGATGGTGACGCGCGATCAGCCGCACCGCCTCCTCATGCAGCTCACGAAGGCGGACCGGCAGGCGATCACGCGCGGTGGTGCGGATCACGCCGCACTCGATGAGCGAGAGGGAGCCGTAGGGCTCCCCCGAGACGACGCCATAGCCCGTGGCGGCGGTGCCCGGGTCAAGCCCAAGCACGATCATGCGCGGCGGCTCACGAGCGGGTCATCTCGGCGAGATCGATGTCAAAATTCGCTTCCACCTTCTGCACGTCGTCGAGCTCATCCAGTTCTTCCATGAGGTGGAGCAGCGACTCGGCAGTCTTGCCTTCCACGTGGACGGACGTCTGCGGAATCATGGTGATCTCCGCCTCCTGCACCACGATGGCTCGCGCCTCGATCGCCGCGCGCACGGTGTGCAGCTCGCTGGGATCGGTCGTGATGATGTACTGATCGCCGTCATGCTTCATGTCTTCGGCTCCGGCCTCGAGCGCGGCTTCGAGCGCGGCGTCTTCGGCATGGCCCGTGGCGTCCACGTAGATCTGGCCCTTGCGCTCGAACATCCATGCGACGGAGTTGGTGGCGCCCAGATTCCCGCCACCGCGCGAGAGCTTGTACCGGACATCAGCCACCGTACGCGTGGCGTTGTCCGTGAGTGCGTGAATGAGCAGTGCCACGCCGCCCGGACCGTAGGCCTCGTACATGATTTCCTGGTAATCCACGCCTTCCAGCTCGCCGGTTCCCTTCTTGACCGCGCGCTCGATGTTCTCCTTGGGCATGGAGGAGGCCCGGGCGGCGTCGATGGCGGTACGCAGTCGCGGGTTGCCCGCCGGATCACCGCCTCCTGCTCTGGCTGCGACCGTGATCTCCCGGATGAGCTTGGTGAACATCGCGCCGCGCTTGGCGTCCGCGGCAGCCTTGTAATGCTTGATCTGCTTCCACTTGCTATGACCCGCCATGACACTCTCGAGATGAATGGAGCTGATGAGAAAAAGATAAAGCGGAGGGAGGGTGGGGACGAGGGAGCGCCGGACGCCGTCACGTCTCCACCATGTCCTCGAATCGCAGCCACTGCTTGTAGAAAAACAGATCCACGTAGGTCATGGGCCCTTCGCGATTCTTGAGGATCGCGAGCTCCGTGGCGCCTTCGCGTCCGGGTGCCCGGTCGTACAACTCCTCGCGATAGAGCGCGAGAATCACGTCCGCGTGCTGCTTCACGGCGCCCAGCGCACCGAAGTCATCGAGCACGGGGCGCATGTCCGAGCGCCCCGTGATCACGCTCAGGTGCGCCAGGAGCAGCACGATGGCCTGACGCTCCACGGCGAGCGACTTGAGGACCCGAACCGCATAGGAAAGCGCGTCGTCCTGCGGCGCATCGCCGGCCGGTATGCACTGGAGTGAATCCACGACGACGAGCCCGGCGTCACCATCCTGCCGGATGGCATCGGCCAGAGCGGCTGCGCCTTCGGGAGCGATGGGCGAGATTCGGGGAATCGCATCGCGCAGGCGCAGCGCGGCCGCGCCAAGGGCCGAGCGCTCGTCGTCGTTCACCTTGCCGCGGCGGATGAGATCCATGCTGACCTTGCCCTCGATGGCCAGCGCGCGCTCGAGCCAGCGCGTGGTCTCCATCTCGCCGCTGAAGTATGCCACCTGATGTCCGGCCTGGCGGGCATGCAGTGCCATCGCGCTGGCGAGCGCGGACTTGCCGACGCCGACATCGCCGCCGAGCACCACGAGGTCGCCAGGACGGAACCCGCCACCCAGGAGGCGGTCGAGCGTGGGGAACCCGGTGGGAATGCCGTCTGCCGGCCTGTCGCCATCGGCAATCGCGTCAATGCGCTTCAGGAGCAGCATGAGCGGCGAGATGTCAGCGCGTCCGGGCATGCCAGAAGATACTCCGCATGAGAGAAAGGGTCAGGTGGGACGGCGTGTCGAGCCGAAAGGCGTGCGGGCCGTGTGACTAGGTGCCATGCCCCGCGGCGAGCGCGCGCGAGAGCGTCTCCAGTTCCCGAATGCTGGCTGCGTCCAGATAGCGACGGGATGCACTGAGCACCAGCGTGAGCGCGGCGGCGACATCCGGCAACGAATCACCCGACAGCGTATCGAGGAGCCGTCCCAACGCGGTGCGCACGGGCCCAGGCAGCGCGCGCGCCGCGAACCAGCCCCTCGCCTTCGCGGCGCGGTCCGCCCGCCCGCGCTGGGGAAGCGGCGCTGCCAGCGACTGGTGCGCCGCCAGATTCGCCGCCATGAGGCAGGCGAGCGTGACCTCGTGCGCATTTCCCAGTGGTGCTCGTGCCGCCAGCGCCGCCAGGGCGCGGAGCGGGAAGCGGTGCGGCTCGAGCGAATAGGGGGGAAGCGGCGGGTTCACGAACCGAATCTAGAGCGCAGGGG
>JBOHTE010000359.1:0-1060 GCA_050733555.1 Gemmatimonadaceae bacterium
CAATACGCGCGTGCTGCTCTTCGCCATCGCGGTGACGCTCGTGTCGGGCGTGGCGGCTGGCCTCGTGCCGGCGTTGCAGGGGAGCCATCCCCGGCTCACCGATGCGCTCAAGAGCGGCGTGCGCGAAGGACGCATCACGCGCAGCCGCACGCGCACCGCGCTGCTCGTCCTGCAGGCGGCGCTCTCGGTGGTGCTGCTGGCGGGAGCGGGACTGTTCGTCCGCAGCCTGCGGAGCGTGGAGGCCGTCGACCTGGGGTACGATGCGAATCGGCTGATCTTCGCCTCGGCGGCGCCGGTGGAGGATGACACCGCGCAGGTGCGACAGCTCGCCGGGACACTGCCCGGTCTCGCGGCGCAGCTCGAGCATGTGCCGGGCGTCGAGCGTGTGGCGCTTGCCAGCCGGGCGCCAATGAGCGGCTTCAGCATCATGAAGGTGTTCGTGCCGGGGCAGGACTCGGCGCTCACCGGCGGTCCCTTCGGCATGCCCACGTTCGATGTGATCTCGCCGGGCTACTTCGCCACGGTGGGCATGAGGCTCGAGGCAGGACGCGGCTTCACCACCGCTGATCGCGCTGGAGCAGAACAGGTGGCAGTCGTGAACCGGACCATGGCGGACCTCTTCTGGCCTGGTGGAACGGCAATCGGCAACTGCGTCATGCTCGCCAAGCCCGACACGCCGTGCCGGCGGATCGTTGGCATCGTGTCCGACGCGCACGTTGGCGAAGTCATTGAAGCGCCATCTCCCGCGTACGATTTACCGCTGGCGCAGGCCCCACCGGGCTGGGAGCAGGCAGGCGTGATCGTGTTGCGCACACGGCCGGATGTCGCGGCGGCGGTGCGTACGACGGTCACGCGGCGGATGGTGGGTGCGTTCGGATTTCGTGTGGCGCCGACGGTACGGGGAATGAGCGCATCCCTGGCGCGCGAGTATCACAAATGGCAACTCGGCGCAACACTCTTTTCCGTGGCGGGCCTGCTTGCCCTGCTGGTTGCAGCGGTCGGGATCTACAGCACCATCGCGTTCATTGTGGGTCAGCGACGGCACGAGATCGGCGTTCGC
>JBOHTE010000360.1:0-4547 GCA_050733555.1 Gemmatimonadaceae bacterium
CACGACCACCGCGCCATGGGCACTGGCATGGGGACGCGGGGAACGGCTGCTCGCGATCGCACCACTGCAGTCGCGACCCGTCGTGCTCGCCCTGCCGCCCTTTGGTGTGGCCACGGGCAGTGCGTACGACTGGCTCGCCGGGACGCGCGTGCACCAGGGGCCCCAGCCCGCACTGCTCACGCTGGAGGCGCTGCGCTCGTGGGAGCACGTCACGGCGCTCGCCACGAACGACTTCGAGCCCGTGGTGTGCCAGCGGCATCCGCTGCTCGCCACCATCATCGCGCAACTGCGTCGCGCGGGCGCCGCGTGTGCCACCATCTCGGGCTCGGGCTCGACGGTGTTCGGCATCTTCGCCGAGGCGCCGGACGGCGACCTGCTGCAGCAGACGCTGGGCGTGCCGGTCATTCCGACGCAGACGCTGGAGCGGCTCGAGCCCGTGGCTGTGATGGCCTGAACACGCGCGAACGGCGCCGGCGGGTTGGCCGTCGCCGGTTCCGTCCGGTGGGCGCCACGTTTCGCCGCTGCCAATGCCCAATGCCGGGTGACAACGTTTCCAGTCCAGTGTAGCTTGCAGCGTCGCCTGCCCCTTCGTCCAACGGCAGGACACCGGACTTTGGATCCGGGAATGGTGGTTCGAATCCACCAGGGGCAATTCACCTGCATTGACCATCCCCAAGAGGGGCATTATCCTACATGGCTGCGGCAATGGATGAGCTGAGTATCCCGAGGCGGGGATTCAAACTCCTGTCGGGAACAGCCAATCGCGCACTGGCGGAGGAGATTTCCCGCTGCCTGGGCGTCGAGCTCACGAAGGTCACGCTGTCCCGCTTTGCCGATGGTGAGATCTTCACGCGGATCGATGAGAATGTCCGCGGCGCGGATCTCTTTATTGTCCAGCCGACGAATCCGCCAGCCGAAAATATCATGGAGCTGCTGCTCCTGATTGACGCGGCCAGACGAGCGTCGGCGGCACGCGTGACCTGTGTCATGCCGTACTACGGCTACTCGCGCCAGGACCGAAAGGACCAGCCGCGGGTGGCAATTGGCGCCAAGCTGATGGCGAATCTCATCGTCACCGCAGGCGCCAATCGAGTGCTTGGAATCGATTTTCACCAGCACGCGCTGCAGGGGTTCTTCGATATTCCGGTGGACCATCTGTATGCGGCGCCGGTGTTCGTGTCGCACTATCGCAAGAAGCAGCTACATGACCTCGTGGTGGTGGCGCCCGATGTGGGGTCGGCCAAGATGGCCCGCGGATTTGCCAAGCGGCTCAATGGGACCTTCGCGATCATTGACAAGCGACGGCCCACCGCCAACGTGGCCGAGGTCCTGAACGTGGTCGGCGCGGTGGAAGGACGGGACTGCATCATTCCCGACGACATGATTGATACGGCGGGCACGGTGACGGAAGCGGCCCGCGCGCTCAAACAGTTGGGCGCGAAGGACATTTACGTATGCGCCACGCACGCGCTGCTCTCCGGCCCCGCCGCCGAGCGGCTCAGGACGGCGCCGATCGCGGAAGTCACGGTGACGGACTCGATCGCCATTCCGCCAGAGCACCGTTTCCCGACGCTCAAGGTGCTCTCGGTGGGCGAACTGCTCGCCAAGGCAATTCGCTATACGCATTTCGATGAGTCGGTAAGTTCACTGTTTGAATGAGGCGGTAGCTGAAACCAGCTACCTCCGACCAGCTACCAGCTACCAGCGACCAGCATGTCCACTGCAACCCTCGGCGCCACGCGGCGCACAACACGCGGCAAGGGCGCGGCGCGCAAACTGCGCCAGGCCGAACAGGTCCCCGGCATCATCTACGGGCATAATCGCCAGCCCGAGATGCTCACGCTCGACGCGCGGGCGCTCGACCTGTTGCTCGGCCGGTTTTCCGCCGATACAACCGTCGTCGAACTGAGCGTGGACGGCACCTCCACGCGTACGCTCATTCGCGAAATCCAGCGCCACCCGTTCAAGCGGCGCGTCCTGCACGTCGACTTCCTCGAGCTCGTTGCCGGCGAGAAAGTCACAGTCGACATTCCGCTCGTGCTCATCGGTACCCCCGAAGGCGTCAAGAATTCCGGAGGCATTCTCGACCAGATCCTGCGCGAGTTGAGCGTTGAGGTGGATCCCGCCGAGATGCCCAACCACATCGACCTCGATGTCACGGCGCTCGGCCTGAACGATTCGCTGCACGTGCGCGATCTCAAGTTGCCCGCCGGTCTCGAAGCGCTGGCCGATCCGGACGCCACCGTGTGCGTCGTCGTACCGCCGCGCGTCGAGGTGGAGGCCACGCCAGCGGCGGAGACCGAGGAAACGGCGGCGGAGCCCGAACTCATTCGCAAGCCGAAGGGCGAGGAAGACGAGGAACAGGGCGAGTAGCCCTGGTCGCGGACACATCAGGCGTGATGTGTTCGCGCACGGACCGGTATGAAAGTGATTCTTGCCCTGGGCAATCCGGGTCGTCAGTACGAACGAACACGCCATAACGTCGGCTGGTGGGTCGCTGACCACCTGGCCGACGTTTGGCATTTCGGTGGCTGGCGCACGGACGGTCAGGCGCTCGCCTCGAGTGGACGCGTGGGCAACGCCCACGTGCGGCTCGTGAAGCCCACCACGTACATGAACCTGAGCGGCACCGTGCTCATACCATATCTGCGCCGCGCGTTCTGGTCTGCCGCCACCGACCTGCTGGTCATCGTGGATGACGTGGCGTTGCCCGTGGGACGCTTTCGCCTGCGCGCGAGCGGCAGCGCCGGCGGACACAATGGATTGAAGAGCGTCGAACAGGCGGTGGGCGGACGCGCCTACGCACGCCTCCGCATTGGCATCCAGCCGGCGGAGCCCGGACGACCCATTGGAGACCTCGCGGACTTCGTGCTGTCTCCCATGCCCGCGGCCGAGCGCGCCGACATCGTCGCGCTGTTGCCGCGCTTCACGGACACGGCAGAGTGCTGGCTGCACGATGGCATCGGGTCCGCCATGAACCGGTTCAATCGGGAACCCGCGTAACAATGCTCGTCCGGATCGCCGCGATCGCGATTGCCGCCGGTCTCGCCGGCCTGCTCATCGCGCTTGCACTCTACCTGTCCGTTCGGCGCCGCCCCGTGGGGTCCGACGTCATGCGAGTGATCGCCGAACAGATTCACGGCGGGGCCATGACGTTCCTGCGCCGCGAGTACTCGGTACTGGTGCCCTTCCTGCTCGTCGTCGCGGCGCTTTTGGCATGGGCCGTCGGCTGGCGAACCGGTATCGCGTACATCGCGGGCGGTAGCTGTTCCATCCTCGCGGGGCTCGCTGGAATGGAAGCGGCCACTCGCGCCAACGTGCGCACGAGCGAAGCGGCGCGCACACACGGGCAGAGCGTCGCCTTGCGCGTGGCGTTCAGCGGCGGAGCCGTCATGGGCCTCTGCGTGGCCAGTCTCGGCCTGGTGGGCATTGGCGGCGTCACGCTCTGGCGCCTCGGCGGCGCACCGGGCGCTGACGCGCTCCGCGCCTTCGCCGAGGTCATTTCCGGTTTCGCCATGGGCGCCAGCTCCATCGCGCTCTTCGCGCGCGTGGGCGGCGGTATTTACACGAAGGCCGCGGATGTGGGCGCCGATCTCGTGGGCAAGGTAGAGGCCGGCATTCCCGAGGATGATCCGCGCAATCCGGCGACGATCGCCGACAACGTGGGCGACAACGTGGGCGACGTGGCCGGCATGGGTGCAGACATCTTCGAGAGCTACGCGGGCGCCATCATCGCCACCATCGTGCTGGCCGCATCGAGCGCCGGCATGGCGGATCCCCTGCGTGCCATCGCGCTGCCCCTCGCCTACACCGTCGCGGGACTCGTCGCGTCGCTCATCGGCATCGGCGCCATGCGCCTGCTCGAACGCGGCAGCGCGGCGGCCGCGCTGCGTCTCACGTCGGTGATTGCCGCGGTGCTGTTTCTCGCCATGGCGGGACTGCTCACGTCGTGGATCGGCGTGGCGCAGCAGCGCGCGGACGGATCGTGGTACCCCTCCGCCGGCCCCTTCTGGGCGGTGCTCGCGGGCACCGTGGCCGGCATCGCCATCGGCCTCGTGACGGAGGTCTACACCGCGGCGCGCCCGGTGCGGCGCATCGTCGAGGCATCACGCACGGGCGCCGCCACGAACATCATCACCGGACTCGCGGTAGGCATGGAGAGCATCGCGATTCCCATTCTCTGCATCTGCGTCGCGATCTGGGCGTCCCACCTGTTCGCCGGACTCTACGGCATCGCGATCGCCGCCGTGGGGATGCTCGCTACCGTCGGCGTCACCATGTCGGTGGATGCCTACGGCCCCATTGCCGACAACGCGGGCGGTATTGCGGAGATGTCACGCCTCGGCCCTGACGTGCGCCGCATCACGGATGGACTCGACGCACTGGGCAACACGACCGCGGCCATTGGCAAGGGATTCGCGATCGGCAGCGCCGCGCTCACGGCGCTGGGCCTGTTCAGCGCGTATGCCACGGCCGTGCATCTGGACGAACAGGGCATCAATCTCGTGAATCCCATGGTGGTCGTGGGACTCTTCCTGGGCGGCATC
>JBOHTE010000361.1:0-1505 GCA_050733555.1 Gemmatimonadaceae bacterium
GCGCGCGGCGACTGGCAGGGCGCGGAAGCACTCGCGGCGCGCTGTCTCGCGATCGACCCGCTGAACGAGGAAGCGACAATCGCGGTTGCGGAGTCGGCTATGGTGCAGCGCGGCCAGGGCGAGGCCCTCTCGGTGCTGGACACCTTTCTGCGCGATGTGGGCGGCACGTGCGAGCCTCTGCTTCCCGCGGCCATGCTGCGCGAACGGATCGCCGAGCAATTCCGGGCCGCCATCATCCCGGTGCGCACCGCACCGCAAACCGGACGCGAAGCTGAAATGGCGGAGTTGCACCAGGCATTGCAGCTCGCCATGGGATCACGCGGGAGCGCGTATCTGATCTGGGGCGAGACCGGGATCGGGAAAACGCGTCTCGTCAATGAGATGGCGAAGAGCGCGCGCGCCCAGAAGGTGCGTGTCGTGCAGGTGGGCTGCCAGCCACACGACGAACGTCGTCCGCTCTCGGTCTTCGTGGATCTCGTGCCCAAGCTGCTTCAGATACCCGGCTCGCTCGGCTGCGCGCCGGACTCGATGAAGTATCTCACGCGACTCACCGAGCACGATCCCAAGGTGACGACACTGTCCCCGGACAGCTCCGATGCGGAACTTCTCTTCGCGAATGTCTGCCGTTCGCTGTTCGAGCTGTTCGACGCCGTGTCGAGCGAGGGACCGTTGCTTCTGGTGATGGAGGATGCGCACTGGCTGGACCGCATGTCCTGGGAACTGCTGGGCGACCTGACTGCGTGGGTGGCGACGCGACAGGTACTGGTGCTGGTCACCTCGCGCACCGAGGAGGGCGAGCGCCGCTTCATGGGTGTCGAGCACCGCGTGCCTGTGAGTCTGCCCCTGCGTCCATTGCGGCATGAGGCGAGCCGTCAGCTTCTGGATCGGGTGATCACGGGAATGGCACGTGAGGACAACAAGCAGTTTCGCGACTGGTGTGTGTCCTCGAGTGGTGGGAATCCGTACTACCTGATCGAGCTGGCGCTGCACGGCGCCTGGGACGGCGAGCATTATCTGGCGCCGGCTACGCTTGACAAACTGGTCGCACAGCGGCTCGCCGGACTGAATCTCCTCTCGCACCGCACGTTGCAGGCGTGCTGCTCGCTGGGGAAATTCTCGACGCTCGAGCGGATTGAACGGGTGCTCGGCGCGCGCACGATGGAGTTGATGGACAGTCTTGAAGACCTGGAGCGCCGTGGGCTGATTGAATCGGATGGCACGCGCGTGGTCAGCACGCACGACCTGCTGACGCAGGCGGCGCTGTCGCGATTGTCCGGCGCAGCGCGCGCGCTCATGGATCGACGCGTGGCGGAGGTGTTGGAAGGAGATTCTGGCTTGAGCACTTCGATTGCTATGATGTGGGAGTGCTCTGAGCACTGGAAGCGCGCAGGGGAAATAGATCGCGCTCTTGATCTGCTTCGCACCTGCGCGCGGCACGCGCTAGAAATTGGGGTGCCAACAGAAGCTGCGCGAACCTTGGCGAGTGCGGCTTCGCTGGCTCGCTC
>JBOHTE010000362.1:0-2447 GCA_050733555.1 Gemmatimonadaceae bacterium
TCAATCGACTCTGACCCTTTTGATCCCTTTTGATCCGAGCAAGAGTCGCGCAGCGGGCGCCTTCAGCGGCTGCCACGCAAGGTGTCCAGAAGCTCGCGCGGTGCGCAGATGCGCACATGGTGACGTCCGCGCACTGTCGCGAAGTGTCGCCTGTTGCCCGTCACCAGCGCGTCTGCGCCGCCCGCCGCGGCCACCTCCAGGAAGGGGAGATCCCCAGGGTCCGGGAGGTTCACTGCGAGCGGAGGGGCAGCGACGTGCTCGGCGATCACTGCCAGCGCATCCACCGCGCGGGCGACGTCTGCCTGGCTGAAGCCGAACCTGGGGCGCTGCGTCACCTCGCGATACTCGGCCAGAATTCTGTCGTCGAGCAGGAGCGCGAGCTCCCCGGTCAGCGCGAGGTCGAGGAGCTGCGCCGGCGGACCGTGGGCGGAGAGGAGCCCGGAGATCAGGACGTTGGTGTCGAGAACGATGCGCAGCGTCACGTGGGCCGGTGCTACGCCTTTCGCCGCCTGGCGCCGCGGCCCCGCGCTCTCCGGGCGGAGCGCACCTCAGCGTCAATCTCATCGCCGGTCAACTGGTTTACTCCGCGCAGCACGGCGTCAGTACGCAGGCGGGAGAGAGCCATCTGCGCCTGGACCCGGCGCACCAGTTGCAGGGCGGCATCAACGTCCCCGTTCTCGATTTCCAGCAGGAGCGCGCGCGGCTCGCCGTTGGCGAGGATCGCGAGGACGCCCGCACTCTTTAGCGCCGTCCAGACGGCGGAGGGTGTGTTTCGGAAGTCACGGAAATTCACGAACCTGATCACTCGTCCCCCCGTAGCGGATCCTGCTACAATATCGCTACAACCCACGCGCCTGGCAAGCCGGCCGGACGCCACACTCATTCCGGATGCCACACCCATTGCAGAGTGCGCCGTGTCCGCCTTGACTCCGCCACTGTCCGAGTGATCTTCTCTCCGCGTCGCGTCGCGTCGCGTCGCATCGCGTCGCCGTCCATCCACCCCTCCCCGGATCACTCCCGTGCGTCACATCGTTCTGTCCGCTGCGCTCGCCCTCACCTGCGCCGTTGCCCCGCTCGCCGCGCAGCAGCCCTCCACCACCGGGCCCTGGAAGGTGCTCAAGTCGGCGCGCGTGGGCGGTGAAGGTGGCTACGACTACATCTACGCCGACGTCGCCGGCCGGCGTCTCTACATCCCGCGCGGCGGCTCGCGCGCCGTGCCCGCCACCGACAGCACGCCGGCCCGCGCCGAAGTGCCGGGCCGCATCACTGTCTTCGATCTCGAGACGCTCGCGCCCATCGGCGAGATCGCGAACAGCGGCGGCCAGGGCGTCGTCGTCGATCCGCAATACGGTCACGGCTTCTCGAGCAGCCGGGCCGTCACGATGTTCGACACGAAGTCGTTGACGGTGATCAAGCAGATCGCCGTCGCGCCCGCGCGGCCGGATGGCATTCTCTTCGACGCGTTCAACCATCGCGTCTACGTCTTCAGTCATCCCACGAAGAACGCCACCGTCATTGATGCGAAGGACGGCACCGTGCTCGGCACCATCGACCTGGGCGGCGTTCCGGAGGAAGCGGTCTCCGACGGGAAGGGGACGATCTACGTCGTCATGCAGGACTCGGCGGGGAGCGTGACGGTGGTCGACACGAAGACCATGAAGGCGACGGCGCACTATTCGCTGGGCGACCGGGGCCGGTGCAACGGGCTGGCGCTCGACGCAAAGCATCACGTGCTCTTCGCCGCATGCGCCGAGTCGGGCAGCCCGCCGGCGGATCCGCCGCAACCCATGATGGTGGTGCTGAGCGCCACCACCGGCAAGATCCTCGACAGCCTGCCGCTCGCCGGCCGATCCGACGGCGCCGTCTTCAATCCCGCCACCATGGAGGCGTTCAGCACCCACAGCAACGGCACGCTCACGGTGGTGAAGGAGACGAGTCCGACCACGTTCGCTGTGGAGGAGAATCTTCAGACGATGGTTGGTGCGCGCACCATCACGCTCGACACGAAGACCAATCACATCTTCACCATGAGTCTCGAGCGTGCGCCGGCCCCGCCGGCGGCGCCGGGCGAGCGTCAACGGTTCGGTGCGGCGGTACCGGGATCGTTCACGATTCTCATGATCGGGAGGTAGCTCGTACGCGAAATCGCGGCCCGTGGAACGAAAATCAGGGCGACTGATGGGGCAGGGCGCACCACGCGTGTCGCGCCCCGGCCCCATGTCGTCCCTGTTCGCCTCGCCCTCCCGCGCGTATCTTTTCCGCTGTCCGCCCACTCTGCCCACCTCCCGGTGACATCTTCCGAAGATTCCCTTCGCGAGGCATTGGCCTCGCGGTATCGCATTGAGCGCGAGCTCGGTCGCGGCGGCATGGCCACCGTCTACCTTGCACAGGATCTTCGCCATGATCGGCCCATAGCGCTCAAGGTGCTCCGCCCCGAGCTCGCGTCC
>JBOHTE010000363.1:0-5370 GCA_050733555.1 Gemmatimonadaceae bacterium
GGTGGTAGAAGTTGACGGGCGCGATCGCGAAGTGGACGTCGTCAACTGGCATATGGCGCACCCCAACGACACGCCACTGCCATTGATCTACTGGGGCCACTACGTGGCGCACGATAATAACCGTGACGCCATGGGTGCGAGTCTTGATCTCACGCAGAATGTGATGAACACCTACGTGGGCTGGAACGCGCAGGTGCTGCACGACCTGCACGAGTCCGTCCCCTTCCTCTACGACAACACGATCGGCGACGGCCCCTACAACGCGTGGATCGATCCGCTGCTCGCCAATGAGTGGCGCATGATCGGCTGGAACAACGTGCAGGAGATGACGCGGCTCGGCATGCCCGGCGTGTTCGCGCACGGCGACTTCGACACCTGGTCGCCCTGCTATCTGATGTTCATGGCGGCCATGCACAACGGCATCAGCCGCCTCTACGAGACGTTCGGCAACGGCGGCACGCCCGAGACGATGGAGCGCACGCTCAGCGCGGATGAGACCTCGCGCACCTGGTATCGCCAGGACCCGCCGCTCCCGCGCGTGAAGTGGTCCATGCGCAACAACAATAACTATGAGGAAACGGGACTGCTCGTCTCGCTCAACTACTTCGCGACGAATCGCCGGCAGTTCCTCGAGAACTTCTACGACAAGAGCAAGCGCTCCATTCTCAAGGCGCGCACCGAGGGGCCGGCCGCGTACGTGTTCAGCGCCGACGATCCGCGCCTCGGTCCCCAGGCCGAGCTGCTCCGCGTGCTGCAGAAGCAACACGTCGAGATCTCGCGCGCCACGAAAGCGTTCACGGTGCAGGTGCCGGCCGCGAAGACACACGCGGGGCGCGGTGCGAACGCCGGAGCCGACACGAATGCCAGGGCCGGCGCCAATGCCGGAGCCGACACGAATGCTCCAGCCGCGAATGCCGCCAGCACCGCCGACGCCTCCCCTGCCGGCGCGAAAACCGTGTCACGCACCTTCCCCGCCGGCAGCTACATCGTGCGCATGGACCAGCCGTACTCGCGCATTGCCGACGCGCTGCTCGACTACCAGTACTGGAGCCCGGACGATCCGCAGAAACAGCCATACGACGACACCGGCTGGACCTTCCCCGAACTGTTCGCGGTGCAATCGGTGCGCGTGACCGACCAGAAGCTGCTCGACGTGCCCATGACGCGCATGACGGATTCGGTGCGCGCGAGCGGCGGCGTGTCGGGACAGGGTTCGGTGTTCGCCATCGACCAGAACGGTGACAACTCGCTGGCGACGCTGCGCTACCAGCTCGCGAGTGCCGACATGCAGGTGGCCGAGGAGCCGTTCCAGGCGGCGGGCCACAGCTTCGCGCGTGGGTCGTTCGTGATACGCGGCGTGTCCGCATCCGCGCTCGACGTCGCCGCGAAGGAGCTGGGACTCCGGGCGTACGCGCTCTCCTCGGCGCCGTCAGTCGCGCTGCACCCGGCGCGCGCCGCACGCGTCGCGATTCTGCATACCTGGACCGGCACGCAGACCGAAGGCTGGTGGCGTCTCGCGTTCGACGTCATGCACATCCCGTACACGTACATCAGCGTACAGGACATCGCCAAGACCGCGGACCTGAACGCGGTGTACGACGTGATTCTCTTCCCACCGGCTGGCGGCAGCACGAAATCCATCGTCGATGGACTCCCCATGTGGCGCAATCCGATGCCATGGAAGCACACGCCCGAGACGCCCAACATTGGAACCTGGGCACAGACTGATGACATTCGTCCCGGCATGGGCTTCGAGGGGCTGGCCAACCTGCACCGCTTCGTGGCGCACGGCGGCGTGCTCGTGGGGGTGACCAACACGGCGAGCTTCGCTACGACGTACGGCTTCACCAACGGTGTGACAATGAATGAGGCGCCGCGCGGTCACGTGGTGGGGAGCATTCTCCGCACGCGGGTCGTGGACGGCGCGAGTCCCATCATGTACGGTGTGGCGGATGGGCTCGCGGTGTACAGCGAGAATGGCGAGAGTTTCACGGTGAGCAACGGGGGGTTCGGCCGGCGTGGCGGCGGCGGTGGCGACGAAGGCCGGCCCACCGGACGCGGCACGGCAACCGATCCGGACGTGGTGCAGGGACGCGCGGCGCTTGCCCCCGAGAACGAGGCGCCAAAGCGGCCGGAGGTGAAGCCGTGGGAGGCCGCGCCCGTCACGGATGAGCAACTGCGCAATCCCGTCAACATCATTCCCCCCGATCAGCGCCCGCGTGTGGTGCTCCGCTTCAGCGGTCAGAACGATCTCCTCGTGTCGGGGCTGCTGGACGGCGGCAAGGGTATTGCGGAACATGCCGTCGTGGTGGACGTGCCCATGGACAAGGGACACGTTGTACTTTTCGGCAACAATCCCGTGTATCGCGGCGAGACCATCGGCAGCTATGCCCTCGTGCTGAACACGGTGCTCAACTTCGATCACCTCGACGCAGGCCGGAAGCTCGACTCGAAATAGGGAGGAGAATGCACATGAGCGGAAAAAAGATCATTGCGGTAGTGGGTGCCACGGGCTTGCAGGGCGGCGGCGTGGTGCGCGCCATTCAGAACGACGCGGCAGGCGGATTCACCGCGCGCGCCATCACGCGCGATGTGAACTCGCCCGCGGCGCGGGAGCTGGCCGCGCTTGGTGCGGAGGTGGTCGCCGCCGATCTGTACGATCCCGACAGCGTGAAGCGCGCCTTCGCGGGCGCGTACGGCGCGTTCTGCGTCACATTCTACTGGGCGCACATGTCGCCCGAAAAGGAGCAGGCCGAAGCGCGCACGCTCGCGGCCGCCGCGAAAGATGCGGCGCTGCAGCACGTGGTATGGTCCACGCTCGAGGACACGCGCAAGTTCGTCCCGCTCACCGACAACCGCATGCCCACGCTCATGGGCAAATACAAGGTGCCGCATTTCGACGCCAAGGGTGAGTCCGACCAGGAGTTCACGAAACGCGGCGTGCCCACGACCCTCTATCTGGCGACGTTCTACTGGGACAACATGATCGGCTTTGGCTCCGGTCCCAAACGTGGCCCGGATGGCACGCTTGCGCTCACGCTCCCCATGGGCGACCGGAAGCTCGCCGGCATCGCCGCCGAGGACATTGGCAAGTGTGCGTACGGCGTGTTCAAACGCGGCACGGAATTCATCGGCAAGACCATCGGCGTGGCCGGCGAGCATCTCACGGGCGCGCAGATGGCCGCGTCACTTTCGAAGGCGCTGGGGCAGCCGGTGCGCTACAACGCCGTCACCCCCGAGGCGTATCGCCACTTCGGCTTCCCCGGCGCGGAAGACCTGGGCAACATGTTCCAGTTCTACGCGGACTTCGAGCAGTACTTCGGCGACAGTCGCGACATCGCGCTCGCCCGGTCGCTCAACCCGGAGCTGCAGACGTTCGATCAGTGGCTCGGGCAGAACGCGGGGCGGATTCCGCTGGGGTGACGGTCGCACGGCCTTGGGCTCATATTGCGTGAAATACGTATTTTGCGTATTATTGGCCATGGATACGCGCATCACGGCTTCACTCCTGGCCCGCCGTCTGGCGGACATCCTTGGCCGCGTGCGCTATCGAGGTGAGACCTTCGTGGTCGTGCGACACAATCGGCAGGTGGCTCGCATCACGCCGGCCGGTGCCGCGCCGCGAGCGACGCTGGCGGACGCCGCACGCGCGTGGATGACGGACGGTCACCGGGACACCTCGTTCGCCGACGATCTGGCGCGAGTAGGCGCCGCGGACCGGCCGCCACGCAATCCATGGGCCTCGTAATCGACACCAGTGCGCTCGTCGCGCTGGAACGTTCCGGGGCCGACTGGCCAGCGGCGCTCGGCCCGTACGCCAGTGAAGCCATTGCGCTACCGGCTGCCGTGTACGGCGAGCTCCTCGTGGGCGTGTCCCTGGCGCAGAATCGGGTGCGTGCCAGCAAACGACGGGCTCGAATCAAGGCGCTGGTGGACATTACGGGAATCGTCGATTTCGACGGGTCCATCGCCGAGCACTGGGCCGAGTTGTTCGCGCTGCTCAGCCGGCGCGGACGCCTGATTCCGTCGAATGACCTCGCTGTTGCCGCGACGGCGCGATACCTGAATTTCGGCGTGCTGGTGGGCCCCGACGACGAGCGGCACTTCCGCGGCGTGCCCGATCTCCATGTGGTGCTAATCAGGCACTGAAGCCGGCGGGGCCAGCACGCCGTAGCTGGCCACCAGGAGAGGCCCGGCGCCCTGCCGTGTACCGACGACCCAGATCTTGCTTCCAACCAGCCTGGCGAATTGCGCGGTCGGTGCGACCAGGGGAATGGTGTCGATTCGGAAGTCACCGGCAGCGCTCACCGAGAGAATCCCGACCACGGGTTCCCGTCCCGCGATCTGCAGAATGCGATATCGCTCCACCGTGATGGCCCTGTGTGTTCGGCCGAGGGGAGGCGAGGCGGGCCGCGCCATTCCGCTCACCTGCACTTCCGCGCCATCCAGGGTCGCGAGTTCATTGGAGCGTGCGCCCGCGAGCGCCACGCTGCCGCTGTCGGACACGAGCATCACCGTGGCCGCCGGCGCGGCGCCCACTACACGCACGGTGCCCGCCGCCGTCGTATCACTCGAATCCGCCACGACGCCTGGCGCCGGCGCGCCCGAGCCGCCGCCCGACGACAGCGCACGCGCGTGACAGCCGAGCGCCACCAGCACACCGGCGCCGGCCAGTCCGTGCAGCAGCACCCTCACTGGATTCTCACCACCCAGAACTCCGGACGAAGCGATGCATCGACAGACGAACCCGTGATGGGGTTGTAGACCCGGAACGCCGCCGCCGTGTGCGAGGCGGGTGCCTGGAGCAGTGTGTACGCGGTGCTGCCGCCGCGCACGCCCCTGATGCCTCCCTGTGCAGTTGAAAACTGCATCGCCGGAGCGCGCAGCCAGCCAAGACCGTGACCGGCGAGAAAGTCCTCCAGGCTCGCCGAATTCCAGCTCGTGATGCGGAACGGCGCGGGAATCCAATCCGTGCCAGTTCCGTTGTCCTGATCATCGAGCGCCAGCGCCGTCGCGAAGCGCACGAACAGGCTGTCGTAGTCCACGCCCAGTAGCGCGGCAATGTTCGCCGTACCGCTGAGCTGGATGTTCTTGGCCACCCAGTCGCGCGTGAGCTGCGCAACACCTCCCGGATAGTTCGGTCCATACTGATCGTTGATGTACCGCTGCAAAATCCACGACGCGCCGTAGAAAGCGGCGAAGTCGCATGGCACTGCCAGGTTCGTGCTGCCGTACACGGTGCACTGGTCGGGTGCGTCCGTCGACTGAAAGCCGCTGCCCAAGTCACCGAAGTAGCTCGCCAGCTTCACGATCTCGTCCGCGTACCACGCGTTCCCCGCCGCGCTGAACGCCACGTCGGCTCCGTAGTTC
>JBOHTE010000364.1:0-17755 GCA_050733555.1 Gemmatimonadaceae bacterium
ACGTCCACCAGCGGATTCACGTGGACGTGCGCGTCTCCGGCGTGACCGAAGATGACGCCGCGCGTGTCGTGCGCCGCGAGCGCGCGCCGTACACCGCGCACGTACTCGGGCAGCGCCGCCGGCGGCACCGCGCCATCCTCGATGAACTGCATGGACTTGAGCGCGGGGTCCAGTCGGGCGAGGATCGGGCTCGCCGCGTGGCGGAGCGCCCACAGCTCGTTCCCGGTTTCCGCGTCGAGCGCGAGGCGCACGCTCGTGGCGCCGGCGGCCGTGAACTCCGCGGCGATGGCGCGGGCCAGCGCTTCCGCGGCGTGCGCGTCGCTGCCCTCGGCTTCCGCGAGCAGCACGGTCTCCGTGCCGCGCTCTACCGCGAGCTCGGCGGCGGCCGACGCGGCAACGTCGAGAAAGGTGCGATCCAGCAGCTCGCACGCGCTGGCGCCGGCCAGTCGCGCTCGCGTGGCGCCATCAACCGCCTGCTCCAGCGCTGCGAACTGCGCCAGCAGGCTGCTCGTGGCGCCCGGGAGGGGAGCGAGTGAGAGTTCGACGCCCGTGATGAGCGCGAGCGTTCCCTCGCTGCCCACCAGGAGATCAATCAGCTCGCCCGACCGCGCATACGCGCCAATGGCGTAGCCCGACGAGTCCTTGCGCACGCCGACGTGCTCACGCAGTGGCGCCGCCTCGGTCCGGATGGCTCCGTGAGGGCCCGCGAGAAAACGCGCGATGGCGGCCACGTCCGGCGGCGGCTCGCCGCGCCGCACCGTCGCCCGGGCGCCGTCGTCGAACACGCAGTCGAGCGCCGTGACCCACGGGCGCATGGAACCGTAGCGCAACGTGTGCGCGCCCGCGGCATTGGTGGACGCCATCCCGCCAATGGTGCAGAAGGCTCCGCTCGACGGATCAACAGGAAACCAGAGTCCGGCCGCACGCGCCGCGACATCGATCTCGTCGCGCAGCACTCCCGGCCCGGCCCACACGATCCGACGCCGGCTGTCCACGGGGCGCAGTGCGCGCAGCCGGCTCACGTCGAGTATCACGCCCGTGCCCACGGCGCCGCCCGCCATGCCGCTCCCCGATCCGCGCGGCACCAGCCGTGCGCCCGTCTCGCCCGCCCAGCGCACCGCACTCACGACGTCGTCCGCGGCGAGCGCCACCATCACGCCCGCCGGCAGCGCGCGCGCGATCCCTGCGCCTTCGGAGTACAGCGCCCTCGAGAGCAGATCGGCGCGGAGGGACGGCGGCATGGGGGACGTTGTCAGCGGCCGGCCAGGAGCGGCCCGCGCGTCACAACCCCAGCTCGTTCACCGCCGGTGGATCCACGCTGTAGTCGTAGAATCCCTTTCCCGACTTCCGCCCGTACATGCCGGCGAGCACCATGCGCTTGAGCAACGGCGGCGGCGCGTAGCGCTTCTCGCGGTACTCGTCGAACATGATTTCGGCGATCTTGTACGTCGTGTCGAGGCCGACAAAGTCCAGCAGCGTGAACGGTCCCATCGGGTAGCCTGTGCCGAGCATCATCCCCTTGTCGATGTCTTCCACACTCGCCACCCCGTGCTCCAGCGCATTGATCGCATCCACGAGATAGGGCACGAGCAGGAGATTGACGACGAACCCCGAGTTGTCCTTGGCGGCGATGGGCTCCTTGCCCAGCCGCTTCGCGAACGCGAAGGCGCGCTGGAAGGTGTCCTCACTGGTCGTCACCGTGCGCACGACTTCCACCAGCTTCATCACCGGCACGGGATTGAAGAAGTGCAGCCCCACCATGCGGTCGGGGCGCGCCGTGGCCGATGCCATCGCCGCAATCGTCAGGCTCGAGGTGTTCGACGCGAAGATCGTATGCTCGGGACAGATGCCGTCCAGCTCCTTCCAGAGGCCGTTCTTGAGCTCCAGATCTTCGACGACCGCTTCGATCACGATGTCGCAGTCCGCCAGATCGGAGACGTTCGTGGTGAAGTGGAGCCGCGCCATGGCCGCGTCGCGATCCGCCTCACTGACCTTCCCCTTGGTCTTCTCGATGGCGCGATTGAAGCTCTTCTCGATGCTGGTCTTTCCCCGCAGGCACAGGGCGTCGCTCACTTCGCGTACTCTGGTCACGAGGCCGGCCTGCGCGCACACTTGCGCGATTCCCGCTCCCATGAGTCCGGCGCCGAGCACGCCTGCGGTCTTGATGGTTGTCATGCGGTAATAGTCTGAGTGAGAGAAATGATAAGCGGTGGGTCAGAAGTTCGTCATGCCCTGCGCGAGCGTCCCGAGCAATCCTGCCCGCGGGCTCTCGCCGCGTTCCAGCCGGTCGAGAATCTGTTCCAGCGCCAGCTGCGCTCGTACCACGACCGGGCGGTGCGAGCGGGCCACGAAGTAGCCGCCCACCAGCGCGGCGCCGGCTGGAACGATGGCGATGGGCACGAAGACGCCGAGAACGATGAGGGTCGCGCTGCCCAGGGCGCCAAAGCCCGCCACCGCGCCGCCTCCGGCCAACCGCTGCGTTCGCACATTTGCGATGTTGGCTTCGAGCCGCACGAGTACCCGCCCCTCGTCCACCGGCACCACGGTCGCGGAGACTTCGTGCGCGCGGGAGAGGTAGTAGCCGCGCCCGCCCACGTTCAGCGCGCGGCGCATCTCCGTGACGAATCCCGGACGCGGCTCCCAGAGCATGCGGTCGGCGAAGCGGCGCTTCACGCGCAGGCTCTCTTCCGCCTGCATCCAGGCATCGAGCGACCGCAGCACGTCCTCCTGGCGGCCACGTACCGTACGACTCGCATGCACGAGCGCCGCGCCGAACACGTGTGCCAGCGATCCCTCTTCATCGGGCAGCGCCTGGCGGCCGCGCTCCTCGGCCAGCGCCTGTCGCAAATGCTGCGGGGAGAGGCCTACCTCCTTCCCGATCTCGACGAGCTGGTCCTCGCTGAGCGCCGGCTCGGATGGATCGGCGTCAGTGGCCTGCAGCGAGGCCGCGCGCGCGAGCACGCGCTCGAGTGCCGCGCGATCCAGCCGACTGGGAGGCGGTACGGGAAGGTTGTCGTTCTCCGCCATGATCACTCAGATGCCGCCCATTACGGACGTGATCTGCCGATCGATGGCGTCGGCAATGTTCGAGGGGAGCGCGAACGTCTGCTCGAACAGCGTGTCCACGTTTCCGCTGGTATTCTGTACGCCGGCCGACTTCAGGTAGAACTGCTCGTATCCCTGGACGAGCTCCGGCGCCAGGCGCTTGAGCAGCAGCGCGCCGCCGCGCACCGCCGCCGGGCTTGAGTAGCGATCCGTGGCACCCGCACGCTGATCAGCCGGTGTCGTATTGTCCGTCACGGCCCGGCCGGCCATCGCGCCCATGGCTTCGTGCGCGAACGCGTAGATCACGTCCTTCGGGTCCCCACCGGCCTCAGGGTAGTCCACCGCGATCTCGCTGGTATGCGCACTGGTGACCACGGTGCGTCCCTCGCCATCGAGCGGCAGCGCCAGAAAGAGCTCGCCCCGTCCCTGCTGGCTGTTGTGCAGGAACGTCGAGAATCGCGGCAGATACGTCCTGGTCCAGAGCGAGTCCAGTGCCACGACGATCGGACTCCGTTCGCGCTGTTGCGAATTCCAGTAACTCTGATAGAACCGGGTGCCCTCATCCATGAGCGCGAGCGTGAACGTGCGCAGCCAGGTGCGGTCGGCCGCCGTTGGAAAGGACGCCGCGATGATCGCGATCTGCACCTGCGTCGGCTGGTCCACGGCCCTGGTGGGATCGCCACCCGCCCGGAGGAACGCGTCAATGCCCCGTTGCATGGCGTCCCATGAATCGAAGTAGAGCGGCAGGAACTGGCCGCCCGCCATCTGCGGGGACGCCGTCAACTGGGCCTGCAACTGGTCGCGCTGCTCCAGCAGCTTCGACGACACGTTGGCCTTCTGCTCCAGCACGAGCATGCTGTCGCGATAGTCGCGCTTGTAATACGGGATCTGCGTGTTGTCGTTCGTGATCATCGCATACCCGTGGAGCCAGAGATCCACGTTGTAGCGGGTGCGCACGGGCCAGGCCGGAGCCGTCGGAGCCGGGAGCGCTTCGCCGCCGGCTGGCGCTCCACCGGTATTGGCGCCCATCAGGCCGGCGCAACCTGCCAGCACGAGACACAACAGAACGGTGGTCGCGGCGCCAGGGCGCCCGGCTCTCACGACAGCGCCTCGACGATCACCGCGATGCCCTGGCCGCCGCCAATGCAGGCGGACCCCAGCCCGTAGCGCTTGCCGGCCGCGCGCAACGCGTGAATGAGGTGCGCCGTAATGCGCGCACCCGACGCCGCGAGCGGATGAGTCATGGCAATGGCGCCGCCGTGCACATTGAACTTCTCCCGGGGAATCTTCAACTCCTTTTCCACGGCGCAGACCTGCGCCGCGAACGCCTCGTTCACCTCGATCAGATCCATCTGCTCGAGCGTGAGTCCCGCCTTGCGCAGCGCGATCCGTGACGCCGGCACCGGACCAATCCCCATGATCGTCGGATCCACTCCCGCGATCCCCCACGACACCAGCCGCGCGAGCGGTCTGGCGTTCTTCGTTTTCGCGAATTCCTCGCTGCACACCACGAGCGCGCCCGCGCCGTCGCCAATCCCTGAGGCGTTGCCCGCCGTCACCACGCCATCCTGCTTGAACACCGGGCGGAGCTTCGCGAGTCCTTCCATGGTCGTATCGGGACGCATGTGTTCGTCGCGACGGAATTCCTCCACCTGGCGCGTCTTCGGATTCTTCACCGGGATGCCGATGACCTCGTCGTCGAAGACGCCTGCGTCCCATGCGGCCTTGGCCGTCTGCTGCGAGCGCAGCGCGTACTCGTCCACGCAACCGCGGTCCAGGTTGTACTGCACGGCCAGCTTCTCCGCGGTTTCCGCCATGGCGAGGCCCGCGACCGGATCCTTGAGCCCTTCCCAGAGCGCGTCCTCGAGCGGCGGCATCTTGCCGAGCGCGAGTCCCCAGCGCAGCCCGCGCAGCACGTGCGGCGCCTGCGACATGGACTCGCCGCCGCCAACCAGGCACACCTCGGATTCGCCGAGCAGGATTTCCTCGGCGCCGTTCACCACGGCCTGGAACCCCGAGCCGCACAGTCGGTTCACGGTGAGCCCGGGCGTCTCGATTGGACAGCCGGAGCGCAGCCCCACGTGACGCGCGAAGTAGATGGTATCCGACGTGGTCTGCATCACGTTGCCGAAGATGGATTGCTGGATCTCCGCCGGCTCGACCTTCGCGCGCTCCATGGCGGCCTTGGCGGCGAATACGGTGAGGTCAATGGCGCTCAGATCCCTGAACGCACCCCCGAAGGTGCCGAACGGCGTCCGAACGGCCGACAGAAAGACGACATCGCGACTGGAATTCTGTGTTTTCACGAGCACATCACACGGAAGCAGGAGGAATGAAAGATGGGTCGGGGAGTGAGCGGGAAAAAGGGCCGGGGCCTCACGACCTTCGGTTGGCGATTGCCGCGGCGATCCAGTCGCCGACGGCCGTCGTCCCCATCTTCCCGCCGATGTCCGGCGTTCCGACGCCCTCCGCGATCGCCGCGCGGACCGTGCGCTCGACGCGTGCGGCGGCGCCTGCATGGCCCAGGTCGGCGAGCATCATGGCCAGCGTGAGGATCGCCGCCATCGGGTTCGCGACATCCTTGCCCGCCAGCGGCGGCGCGCTCCCATGCACCGGCTCGTACATCGTCACGCCGCCCGGATGCCGGTTCGCGCTCGGCGCCAGTCCGAGCCCGCCGGCCAGCACGGATGCCAGATCGGACAGGATGTCGCCGAACAGGTTGCCCGTCACGATCACCTGAAAGCTCTCCGGTGTGCGCACCAGATCCATCGCCATCGCATCGATGTAGCGTGTATCGCGCTGGATGCCGGCATACTCGCGTCCCACCTCCTCGAACACGCGACGCCAGAGCTGGTGCGCCGCAATGGCGTTGGCCTTGTCCGCCATCGTCACGTGCGTCTTCCCGTGCGCTGCCGCCCACTCGAACGCGTGGCGTATGATGCGCTCCACGCCCTTGCGCGTGTTGAGCTCTTCGGCAATGGCGATCTCGTCCGCTGTGCCCTGCTTGAAGGTGCCGCCGATGGCCACGTAGAGCCCTTCGGTGTTCTCGCGAAACACCACGAGGTCAATGTCATCCGGCGACTTGTCGCGCAGCGGCGTGAGCCGCGCGTCGAAGAGGCGCGCCGGCCGCTCGTTCACGTACAGGTCGAGCTGGAAGCGCATGCCGAGCAGGATGTCGCGCGCGTGCTCGTTTCCCGGTACGCGCGGATCGCCGAGCGCGCCAACGAAGATCGCGCTCACGTCGTGCCCCAGACGGCGCATCTCGGCGGCGGGCAGCGTCTCGCCGGTTTTGAGGTAGTGATCCGCCCCATAGGGAAGCATCTCCACTACGATGCCCGTGCGATGAACGGCGTCCACCGCGCGCAGCACCTTGAGCGCCTCGCGCACCACTTCCGGTCCGATGCCGTCTCCGGCGATGACGGCGAGCGTTTGCTCACTCATGGCAGGTTGGGCTGGACGCGCTCGGGCGGCACGCGGGTGCGCGCGCTGTCCGCCAACTGTGCCGAGTCCGACTCGGTCCACCCTGGATGTGACAGGACGAAGACGTACTCCGCGATCTGTTGCATCTCCACCGGCGTGAGCGCCGTGGAGTAGGCGGGCATGGCGACGGAGAACGTGCGCGGCGTGGCGATCCCGTTGGCGATCGCATCCCGAATGGCGGCGACCGATCCGTCAAGATCGACCCATGCGCTGTCGGCCAGACTCGGACCCAGCCGATCGGTGCCCGTACCGCGATCGCCATGACAGGTGAAGCAGCGCGCCTTGCCATGATACAGCATGTCCCCGGCCGCGCTGTCCGAACGCGCGACGATGGTCGGCGCAACCGGCGTGGTCGGAACCGGCGCGGTGCTCGTGCTCTCAGCGGGTGCGGGTTGTCGCGTCGTGTCGTTGATGCCAATGGATGTATCGAGCGGCATCACTGCGGCCGTGTCGTAGGGAACGGGCCCGCCCTTCCTTGAATCACCGGTGCACGCCGCGAGGAACAGCATCAGGATCGCGGCTGCGGCGCGCGTCACGACGCGCCCACTCCGCGTCCGCAGGAAATGCAGAACTTCCAGTTCAGATCCAGCTCCGCGCCGCACGCCGGACAGCGCTGCACCGTGAGATTCTGACCGCAGTGCGGACAGAACTGCGCCTGCCGTCCCGGCGGCAGACCGCCACCGCAGTAGCGACAGGAGCCGTCCACCGCGCCGGGGAGTGGCGCGGGCATTTTCTGATTGGAGGAGGGGGCACCGCCCGCGTCGGTCGCGGCCGCTGCGGCGGCGACCGTCGCGGCACTCGGGCGCGATGCCCTGTGCGACTCTCGCGCTGGTGGTGCTGGTGAATCGGCGGTGCGCGTTCCGGCGGGCGACGACCGCCGCGGCGGTGCATCGGGCATGGGCGTCGCACTCGACAGCGCGCCACCCATCTCGTCGAAGCGACGCTGGGCGTTCGGCGCGAACGACACGCGCGACGCCGCGAACTCGCGGAAGATCGCGGTATTCGGGTTCGACGTGGCCAGCTCCCGCCGCACCGTTTCCGTGAGCGCGGGGTCAGCCAGGAGATAGCCGCCTTCGCCGGCCAGGAGCTGACAGAGCGCAACCTCGTAATCCTGGTTCGTCTCGATGCCGAGCTCGCGCCGATTGTGCCGGTAGGGAATCAACGTCTGGTAGAGCTCCGACACCTCGAAGGGGTGCGACAGATACTCCGGGAATCCGTTCCGGACGTTCTGTACGAGCCGCCGGAACATGCGATCGATGTCGTCCATTGGAGCCGTCATGTCAGAGCAGCGTGAAAGCGCAGAAGCCACAGCCGTTCAGGGCAACGCTGTCTCGTACACAATCGCGGCGCCGGAAGTTGCGCAAGGGCACGCGGCGTTGCCCGGGCGATGGGACATGGACGGCAGACGAGGTTACGCGCTCGTCACTGGCTCCCGGATCGAATGCGCCGGTGGCTGCGTCGCATCGGCCAGTTGCGGCTGCATCGCGCCCGAGGAGTGGGCGCGCAGAATGTGAAAGAGCGCCGCGATCCCGTCACGCCAGGTGATCTTTTTCCCCTCCGCGTACGTGCGGCCGTGATAACTGATGGGTACCTCGTACACGCGTGCGCCCATCTGCGAAAGTCGCGCGACGATCTCCGGCTCCAGTCCGAAGCGGGGATTCGTCAGTCGCATGATGCGGAAGGCGTCCATGGTGAACGCCTTGTAGCCCACCTCCATGTCCGTGAGATTCAAATTCGTGAACATGTTGGACAGGATCGTCAGTCCACGGTTGCCCAGGCTGTGCCAGAAATACAGCACGCGGTGCGCACCGCCACCGGCGAATCGTGAACCCAGCACCGCATCGGCGCGGCCATCCAGAATGGGCGCGATCATGGCGGGGATGTCCGATGGGTTGTACTCCAGATCCGCGTCCTGAATGATCACCATGTCGCCCGCGGCGTGGGAGCGCGCCGACTGAATCGCTGCGCCCTTGCCGCGATTCTCCGGGTGGCGGGCCACCACGATGGCGCCGCCCGCTTCGTGCGCGCGCGCGCTCAGCCGGTCGAAGGTTTCATCCTGCGAGGCGTCATCCACCGCGACGATCTGCAGCGCCAATCCGGACGGGGCCAGCAGGTCACCCAGCTGGAGCACCGCGTCGAGCGTGCGATCAATGGTGGCGGCCTCATTGTAGCAGGGAATCAGCACGCTGAGCGTGCTGAAGCGACGCGGTGGCATCACGGATCACGCACTCCAGGAGAAACGCTCGCGGCCTACTGCTGCTCCACCTTCTTCATCATGCCATCGGCATCGTTCGCGACCTCGCCGCGCGTGGTGCCTCCGGTGCGTCGCACCAGACGCGTGACGACGTCTGCCTTGTGAATCTGTGCGTCGTTGAAGCCCCAGAAATAGCCTAGCGCCGCGCCGACGGCAAGAATGAGAATCGCCTTGCGCATGGTGTCTCCCGTCAGAGAAGATGCAGTCCGAGTGATGGACTGTCCTCCGGGACGGGCGGTAACGCCCGGGGGAAGCGCAGTGTGGCGCGATCGGGCAGGGGATCCGGCTCGGCGCCCCCGCGCGTCCGCTCGCGATGTCGCGCCAGCCACGCGTCGAATCCCGAGGGACAGAGGCCCTCCGACCGCGACTGATCCGCCGCGGCACGGGTGGCGAGCATGTTGGCATACTCGTTCTGCGGATGCCCCACGTGGCCGCGCACCCAGCGCCACGCCACGCGATGCGCGCGCGCCGTGCGCACCAGCTCCTGCCACAGCTCCAGATTCTCGATCGCGCCGGACTTGCGCCGCCAGCCCCGCCGCGCCCAGTCGTACACCCAACTCGTCATGCCATCCACGAGGTACCGGGAATCACTCACGAACGCCACGTCATGGCGCGTTCCCTTGGCGGAGAGGAGCCGCAATCCCTCGATGGCCGACCAGAGCGCCATCCGGTTGTTCGTCGTGGCTGACTCCGACACCCAGTAGTCGCGCCGGACGAGTTCCCCGGTGCGGGGGTGCAGCGTCTCGATCACGCCACCCGCGCCGCCCGGATTGCTCCCCTCCCGCCCATTTCCCAGGCAGGATTCGTCGGCGTAGATGGCGAGGAGCGCAGAAGTGGAGAGCGGCATGCCGGGAATAATAACGGAGATGCCGGCCGGCCCCGACGACGCGCATCCCGCACGAAGCGGGAGAGACGCCGGCGCCGTGCAGAGCGCTACGACCCGTTCTCGACCGGCTCCATGCTGTCCATCTCATCCAGCCGGAGCACGATCTCCTCGCCGGTCGTCGGATGCCGCGCCGCGATTTCCTCGTGACCGTCCACCAGACGCAGCCGGAGCGGGATGACCAGGTATTCCGTGCCGCGGCGCCAGACGGCCAGGCGTCGCCCATCGGCGATCGCGCGCTCCAGTGCATCGTATTGCGTGTGCGTCAACTGCATCGGTTCGCTCCCGCCGACTGTCCCCAGTCGAGCGCCACGCGACTGAGCACGGCCGTGGCGCGCTCGATCTCGTCGATCGACACCCATTCCTCGCTCGCGTGCGCCAGCGCGAGGTCGCCGGGCCCAAAACAGATCGCCGGAATGCCGGCGTCGTTGAGCAGTGCGCAATCCGTCCAGGCGTACATTGGCTCGATGCGCGGCTGCTCGCCGCTCTGCTCCAGCGCGGCGCGCAACGCGCGCACGATCGGCGCGTCGTCGGGAACGTCGCTCGCGCCCATGGCCAGATCCAGCACGACGTCCGCGGCAAAGGTGGACCGCCGCGCCCGGATCCGTGCGCAGGCGTCCTCCACTTCGCGCAGCGCATCCGCGCCACGCTCGTCCGGCAGCGTGCGCCGCTCCAGCTTCACCGTGCACCGATCCGGATAGGTCGACATCCCCGTGCCGCCCTCAATGAGTGACGCATGCAACGAGCCCGGACCGAGCAACGGATGCAGACGCCGCGCCAACGGACCTTCCTGCAGTGCATCCAGCTCAGCCAGCAGCAACCCCGCATGCCGGATGGCATCCACGCCAATGTCCCACCGGCTGCCGTGCGCCGCGCGGCCATGGACGGTCACGGTGAGAAAGGCGAATCCGCGGTGCGCGGGCGCGATGGCCAGACGCGTGGGCTCGGTGACGATTGCGCCAGCGGCGCGCACACCGCTCGAGAGCAGGGCGCGGGTACCGAGACTCTCGAATTCCTCATCCGCCACAGCCGCAAGAATGACGGGCGCCGCGAGTCCCGCGTCCTCGGCTCGCACCGCGGCGGCGCACATGGCCGCGATGCCCGCCTTCATGTCGGCGGATCCGCGCCCGTAGATCCGCGCGTGCCGCACGGCCGTGTCGAAGGGGGCGTGCGTCATGCCCTCCGTGCCGACGATGTCCAGATGTCCGTTGAACATCAGCGCGGGGCGATCGGCCGTGCTGGACGCGTGCGCCGTACGCGCCACGACATTCGGCCGCCCCGGCGCGGCATCGCGCACTTCCACGTTCAGCCCCCAGCCGCGCAACACTTCGCTCAGCACGCGGGCCACCGCCTGCTCGCCCGGTCCACCGGCTACGAGCGACGGGTTCCGCGAGTCCACCGCCACCAGCGCGCGCGTGAGCGCGACCGCGTCACCCCGCTCGACCGTCACGTGCCGTTCACCTGCACGCCCGCCATATCGAGCGTGAACGTCAGCGGCTGCGCCACCCGCGCCATCGCAGCGCGTACCTCCGCTGCGCGCTCCGCCGGAGCGATGGCGAGCACGCATCCGCCCCCCGACGCACCCAGCGCCTTGCAGCCGGTGGCGCCGGCGGCTCGCGCCACCCCGATCACGTGCTCGATGCCCGGCGTCGTGATGCTCGGATGCAGGGCGCGCTGGTACTCCCAGTGTTCGCCCACGAGCTCAGCCACATCGCTCAGCGAGTGATTCTCGAACGCCTCGATCATTTGCTCGGCGAGCGTACGCATGCGGGTGAGCGCCCGCACCACGCGTCGCTCACGCGCGCGATACGCGTCCAGCACGGCCGTGATCGTGTCGCCGGAAATGCGCGACTCACCGGTGTACGCCACGATGCACCGCTCGCTGATGTCACGCACGAGGTCGGCCGACGCCACCAGGCAGCGGATCGTCACGCGCTCGCCAAAACGCAGCCCCAGCAGACCGCCGAATACGGCCGCATAGTGATCCTGGCGGCCGCCGGCGATCCCCATCTCGTCCACCTCCACGTCGCGGCTCCGCTCGGCGAGCGCCGGCGCGTCAACCTCCTCACCGCGCCACCCGGCGATCGCCGCCTGCAGCGCGACACCCACCGCGGATGAACCGCCCAACCCGGCATTCTTCGGGAACTCACTCGACACCTCGGCGGTCACGCCGCCGAGTCCCGCCCGGCGCAACGCGGCCTGCGCGAGCGTCACGTCGCTCGTCGTGGTGCTCGCGCGCACGCGCTCGTCATGCAATCGGACCGATGCGTATAGCGTGATGGCCGCGTTGCAGACACACCCGCCCTGCTCCGTGGACCATGGCGGAACATCCGTCCAGCCGCCGCCGAAGTCCATTCGCGCGGGTGCGCGCGCCGTGACGAGCCTCATCAGATGATCGGGATGCCGATGCGCATGAGCGTATCCAGAGCGAGGATACGAGAAGCTATCGTGCCGCGAGCCCATTGCCAGTCAGGTGGTTCCTGCACAACATCAGTATGGCCGCGCGACGCCCCTGCCTTCCACCCGGTGATGCATGCCCGATCTGTCCTGCCTCCTGAAGGATCGCACACTCATTATGCTCTCCAATCGGGAGCCGTATGAGCATCGGCACATCGAGGGAGCGGATCAGGAGCGGGCCATCGAGGTGCGGCAGCCGCCGGGCGGTCTCGTCACCGCGCTCGACCCCACCATGCGTACCACGCACGGCGTCTGGGTCGCGTGGGGGTCCGGCTCCGCGGACGCACAGTGCTCCGATCCCGAGGGACGCCTGCACGTGCCGCCGCACACGCACGACTACGTCCTGCGCCGCGTCTTCCTCGACGCCGCCGATACCGACGGCTACTACCTCGGCTTCGCGAACAGTTCGCTCTGGCCGCTGTGCCATCTGCTCGTGCAGCACTTCCGGTATCGCGCCGAATACTGGGAACGCTATCGCGCCGTGAACGAGAAGTTCGCGCTCGCCGTCGCGGATGAGATTGCGCGCGCGGAGAAGAAGCCCGTCGTCTGGATCCAGGACTACCACTTTGGCCTGGTCCCCGCCATGCTGCGCGAGCAGGCGGAGCCGCTGCTCATCCACCAGTTCTGGCACATCCCGTTTCCGCCCACCGACATTCTGCGGCTGTTGCCGTCGCGCGTGATCGAATCGCTGCTGCGCGGCATGCTGGGCAACGATCTGCTCGAGTTCCACACGGAGCGCTACGCGCTGAACTTCCTCGGCTGTGTCGCGGAGTTCATTCCCAATGCGAACATCGATGCCGATACGCTGTCGGTCACGTACGAGGATCGCCGCGTGGATGTCGCGAGCTTCCCGATCAGCATTGACGTGGAGCACTTCAGCCGGCTCGCCGCCGCACCGGACAACACGGCGCTCGCCGAACGGCTGCGCGCCCGCTACACGAAGAATGGATGCAAGCTCGGCGTCGGCGTGGATCGCGTGGATTACACCAAGGGCATCCCGGAGCGGCTGCAGGCGCTGCGCCAGCTATGGGACGAACACGCCGAGTTGCGCGAGAAGTTCACGTTTCTGCTCGTGGCGACGCCCTCCCGTTCGGAAATTCGCGCGTATCGCGAGCTCGAGGAGGAAATGGTCGCATGGGTCCACGAGATCAACGCGCGCTTTCGCACGCCGGAGTGGACCCCCATCGTGCTGATCCACGAGAACGTCAGTTCGGAGGTGCTCGCGGGGGTGTATCGCGCCGCGGATCTCTGCCTCGTCTCGTCGCTGCAGGACGGGATGAATCTCGTCGCGAAGGAATTTCTCGCGTGTCAGCTCGAGGAGCGCGGCGTGCTCGTGCTCAGCCGCTTCACCGGCGCCGCCGAAGAGATTGATGGCGCGGTCCTCATCAATCCGTTCAACATCGATGGATTCGTGGACGGCATTCGCCGTGCGCTCGAGATGAGCGAGGCCGAGCGCAAGGTCCGCATGCACCGGATGCGGGCGCAGCTCCGGGGGCGGACCATCTTCGACTGGCTCACCGCCATCCTCGAACGGAGCGAGGACATCATCGCGGAGCGCACCCGCGAAATTGACGCGGCGTGACGCGCGCGCTGTTCACTCAGGACACCGTGGCGCCCGCGGCCGCCGCGCGGCTCATGGGCCACCCCATCGCGGTGATGCTGGACGTGGATGGTACGCTCGCCCCGATCGTTCCCCGTCCCCAGGATGCCCTCGTTCCCAACGACACGCGGCAGGTTCTCGCGCAACTCACCGCGCTGCCCGATGTTCACGTCGTCCTGGTATCAGGCAGGGCAGCATTCGACGTGCAGCGGATGGTTCCCGTGCGCAACGTGTGGGTGATCGGCAATCACGGATTCGAAGTCATCGCGCCGGACGGCGAGGAGCAAACCCCGGCGGAGCTCGCACCGGTGCGCGGCGCGGTGGCGCGGGCTGCTCGTCGGTTGGAAGTCCTCGTTGCTCCGGTGCCCGGCGTGACGGTGGAGGACAAAGGGTGGACGATGAGCGTTCACTATCGCCGGGCCGATGAGGCGGTTGTGCCGCGATTGCTCGACAGTGTGCGACAGGTGGCGCTGCCGCTGGGTCTTCGGGTGACCGAAGGGAAGAAGGTGATCGAGGTGCGGCCGCCGACGCGCATCGACAAGGGGACGGCCGTGATCCGGCTCGGCACGACGCTCGGCGCGTTCGCGGAAGGCGCGAGCGTACTGTTCGTGGGCGACGATCGCACCGACGAAGACGCCTTTCGCGCGCTGCGCGCCCGCCACGCCGCGGCGGTGACGGCGCGCGTGACCCATGGTGACGAGCAGACGCCGACTTCCGCCGAATTCACAGTGAATGACACGACGGAAGTCCTGGCGTTCCTGGAGTGGCTGCTGCGGCAGCGGCTGTGAGACGCCGCTACTTTTTCTTCTTCTTTGCCGCTGGTTTCGCCGCCGCCCTGGCGTGCGCCGGTTTCGCGCCCGAAGATTTTTTCGCGGCCGGCTTGGCCGTCGCTTTGGGTGCCGGCTTGGACGCCGGCTTGGACGCCGGCTTGGACGCCGCCTTGGCGTGCCCGGCGCTTTTCGCGGGAGCGGCAGCCTTGATGGGCTTGGGCGACGGCCGGGCCGCTGCACCCTTCGCTGGCGCCGACTCGTGCGCCGTGGTTCGCGCCGGAGCCGGAGCAGCTCCGCTCGGCTTCGTCGCGACGAATGGCTTTGCTGGCGCAGGCTTGGGAGCCGTCGACCTCGGCTTTCCATGCGCTTCCTCGACTTCGCGCATGAGACGGTCGGCTTCCTCCTGGGCCATCTGTCCACGGCGAACCATGTATTGCACGAGATCGCGTGCGCTTTCCATGGCAAAGGACGAGAGCCCGGCTGCCGCGCCAATCACATCCTTCATGGCTGCGGCAATCTTGCTGCCGGCCTCCTGACTGATCTCCTGGGCACGGAGCGCCATTTCCGCGACAGTGTCGCGAGCGTCCACACCCCGATGACCGAGTCCTCGTCGCGGGGTCGGCGGAGGGGTCGTGGCTACAGCAGTCGGGGTAGTCTGTGCTGCCTCTGGCTTGTCCACCATGTGAATTCCCGCTCCGTAGTGCGCGGTGAGAGAAGGGTCTCAGCTGCAGGAATGTAGGGGCCGGTGCGACCGATGCGCTGGTGCGGCTATCCAGGCCGGATTGGCGACGGTAAGTATAGATTTTCCAGAGCGATCTGCAAGTGCTTTCGGCGATTGACTTTGCCGTTCAGCGAGCGATTCAGCATAGTGCGGCAATCGGCTTGAGCCAACACTTTGCGCACAGTAACGGACCATTATGACAACAACTACCAGCTATTTACCACTTATTGGGCTCCGAGTGCTCGATTTGACCCGCGTTCTGGCTGGTCCACTCTGCACCATGATGCTCGGCGATCTGGGTGCCGATGTCATCAAGGTCGAGCGCCCGGGCACTGGTGATGATACCCGCGGATGGGGGCCGCCGTTCGATGCACGCGGGGAGAGCGCCTACTATCTCAGTATCAATCGCAACAAGCTGAGCGTTGCTGCTGACCTCACGGTAGAGGCTGACCGGGAGATGATCGCCGAACTCCTGCTCGACGCAGACGTGGTGGTGGACAACTTCCGGCGCGGGACACTGGCGCGTCACGGCCTGGACCCGGACCGGACGATTGCCGGTCGACCCGGGTTGGTGTGGTGCACCATTACCGGATTCGGACCCGAGAGCGAACGGCTCGGCTATGACTTTGTAGTCCAGGCCGAAAGCGGCTGGATGGCGATCACCGGCGAAGCCCGCGGCGAGCCGATGAAAGTCGGGGTCGCCCTCGCGGATGTGGTCACGGGCAAGGACGCCGCGATAGCGATTCTGGGTGCGCTCGTGCGCCGCTTCCGGACCGGGGAGGGAGGACTGCTCACGGTGTCGCTCGCGCACAGCGCAACGGCGGCGCTCGTGAACGTCGCGCAGAACGTGCTGGTCACCGGCCGGGATGCGGGGCGCTGGGGGAATGGCCATCCGAATCTGGTGCCCTATCAGCTCTTCGACGCGGCCGACCGGGCTGTGGTGATCGCCGTGGGCAACGATGCGCAATGGCTCTCTTGTGCTCGCGCGCTCGAGCTGCCGGATCTCGCGCACGATGATCGCTTCGCGACCAACGCCGGACGCGTCGCGCATCGGTCGATCGTGGTGGACGCGGTTGCGCATCGCGTCCGTGAGCGGCCGGCGGCGGAGTGGCTCACGGCGCTCGAACGAGCTGGCGTGCCGTGCGGCCTCGTGAAAGGTGTGCTCGAGTCGCTCCGCGCAGTGAACGCGTCGGCACTCACTGGCGTGGCGTCTCCGGTGGGCGGCGTGGTGCGCCATCCTCCGCCCGCGCTCGACGAGCATGGAGCGCGCATCCGGCGGGAAGGGTGGAAGGTATTCCAGTCCTCGGGCAACGCCTGATCGGCCATGCCCGTGGGAATCGGTTGCGCGGTGCGCTGCTTTCCCGACCGTTTTCCCCGGCGTTGTCGGTTACGCCGCGTGCGCCACGTCGTCTTCAGGGCATGACTACTCTTGCTCACCCATTCCCCGCGGTTGCGGGCCTATCGAGCGGGCGTACGAAGCGTTACACTAGCGGCGTGAAAACCTCAGCCATGGTGCCGCCGGCCATCGACGCCCAGGAAGCGGATCACGAAGTGATCACGCGCATTCTCGCCGGCGATCGTGACGCATTCGGAGTCCTCATCAAACGCTACAGCGATGCGCTCTATCGGCATGCGCTGGGCATGACCGGGAGTCCGGATGTCGCGGAAGACATTCTGCAGGCGTCATTCATCAAGGCGTATCAACATCTCGGCGAAGTGCATGGCCGCTTCGATGCGTGGATCTTTCGCATCGTGGCCAATGGGTGCAAGGACTGGCTCAAGAATATCCGGCGCTCGCACCTCAGCTACGAGGAAGACGATCAGCCCTCGACGTTCGCGACGCCCGATGAAGACCTCGATCGCACGGAGTTGCGCACCGACCTCGATCGCGCGCTCGCCTCGCTGGCACCATCACTGCGCGAGGCGTTCATCATGAAGCATGTGGAGGGACGCTCGTATGAAGAGATGGCGGAGCTGCTGTCCACAACCGTCGGGGCACTAAAAATGCGCGTGCATCGAGCACGCGAATCACTTCAGGCTCTTCTTGAGGAAAAATACGCCTAATGCTCGATAACCTTGATCCCAGAGACTCCCGGTCCGACGAGCCGGCGCGCACACGGGGTGACGCGCCAGCCCCGGGTCGGCCAGTGAGTGACCGTGAAGTACCTCTTACGGGGCGGACGGCCATGGCGGACATCCATGCATGGCTGGACGGTGAGGTTCCCGAGAGTGCTGTCCGGCGAGCCGACACCACGCACGACGTCGAATTCTGGAACCGCCTCGAGAAGGACGTGGAGGTACGCCGCCAGATGAAGACCCCCGTGCACGTCTACGCGCAGATCATGGACTCCCTGCCCGAGAAGGTGCCGCAGGTCACACCGTGGTGGCGTACGGAGCACACCGTGTCGCCCATGCTGCTCATCGCGGCCGGCGTGGGACTGCTGGCCGTGGGCGTCGCTGTAGGAGCGCTGCTGCTGCGCTGACGCAACAAAGGGGCAGCCCATGGGGCAGCCCATGGGGCAGCCCCTGGGGCAGCCCCTTGGGC